>JBATAT010000158.1:0-4938 GCA_049662005.1 Tepidiformaceae bacterium | reverse complement strand
CGATGGCGGCGTCGCCATCGGCTCGAACTACGATGTCGTTGTTCAAAAGGTCCCCAGGCTTGCGAACGCGGGCCAGGATAGTGAGTTGCAAATCACAGTGGACCCGCGGTTTCTTTCCGCTGGGACGCACACTGGGACGATCACGATCGACTCGCTCCTCGGACCGGCGACCGCCGCGACCTTCACGGTGACTGTCGTATCGACCGGCGGCGGTGGTGCGGCGACGCCCACAGCCGTCCCTACCGCCGCGACGGCCACGGCCACCCCGCCGGTGCACAAGGCCATCCTTCCGAACCTGAGTTCGGAAGGCGGGTACTAACCCCGGCCGATCAGTGGCCCGAGTGGGCTTCTTCGAGTTGCTCCTTGTGCAATTCGACGACCTTCTGTGCGAGCTGGTGGGGAACCTCGCCGTAGTGGTCGAAGCTCAGTTCGAACATGCCGCGCCCTTGCGTAATCGATCGCAAATCCGAGGCGTAACGCTGGACTTCTGCAAGCGGTACCTCGGCTTCGATGACGCTCATATCGCCTTCGGGGTTGATGCCATGGATCTTCGCTCGCTTGGTGTTCAGGTCGCTCACCACGTCTCCCGCGTGGTCCTCGGGTGCATACACTTTGATGTTCATCACCGGTTCGAGGAGGGTGCCTCCCGAACCCGCGATCGCATCCTTGAGTGCCTGCGAGGCAGCCAGCTTGAATGCCATTTCGCTTGAATCCACGGGATGATGTTTGCCATCGAGCAAAGTGACCTGGCAATCGGTCAGTTCGTATCCGGCGAACACCCCATGGGTGGCCGTCTCGTGTACGCCCTTCTCGACGGCAGGGATGTACTCCTTCGGAACCGACCCACCCACGACTTTGTCGCCAAATTGAAGACCGGACCCTCGCGGCAGCGGTTCGACATCGAGGATGACCCGCGCGTACTGCCCATGGCCCCCGGTCTGCTTCTTGTGCGTGTAGTCGGCGTGCGCGCGCTTCGAAACGGTCTCCCGGTAGGGCACCCGCGGCAGGGCCAGCTCCACATCGATGTTGAACTTCCGCTTGAGCCGCTCGATGGTCACATCGAGGTGCGCGTCGCCCAGCCCCGAGAGAATGATTTCCCCCGAAGTCGCGTCGCGGCTGAGTTGCAGGCCGGGGTCTTCTTCGACGAGACGCTGCAGACTCGTGCCGAGCTTGTCGACGGCCCCTTTCGAGGTTGGGTGGACCGCCATGCTGAACACCGGGCTCGGGAATTCAATCGCCGCGAATTCGGCATCCAGTTCCCGGTCGCGCAGGGTGTCGCCGTTCGCGGTCTGGCCCAGCTTGGCGACGACACCGATATCACCGGCACGAAGCTCCGGTACCGCGATCTGCTCCTTCCCGCGTTGCACATAGATAGCACCAAGCCGTTCGTCGGCTTCCTTGTTGGCATTCCAGAGGTGGCTATCGGCCGCAACGACGCCCGAAACCACGCGCATGTAGGTCAGCCGGCCGACGTATGGGTCCGCCGAAGTCTTGAACACGTGAACCGCGGCCGGCGCCGAGGGATCAGCAGTGAGTTCGGTGGCGCCTGCCGCAATGGGGTCGCGATCGACCGGCGATGGCCCACTGAACGCGATGTTGTGCAGCGCCTGGCGCACGCCAATGAGCTTCGTGGCCGAGGCGCAGATCACCGGGATGATCAGGTTGTGGTCGAGGCCGCCGTGCAGCACCTTCCGCAGTTCATCTTCGGTCAGTTCCTCGTCAGCGAAGTACTTCGTCATCAACGCTTCGTCGGTCTCGACGATCCCCTCGATGAGTTGGCTGCGCAGCGCCGTCGCTTGCTCCAGGAGGTCCGCCGGGATTGCCGACTCTCTCGCTTCCTCGCCGATGTATGCCCGCATGTGGAGTAGGTCGACGATGCCTTCGAACGTCTCGTGCGCGCCAATTGGCAGCTGCATCGGCATCACTTTGTGGCCCCAGCGTTCCTGCAGCTTCGCGAGCACGCTGGCAAAGTCGGCATTCTCCCGGTCCATGCGGTTGACTACGATCATCTTCGGCAGGCCCAGTTTCTCGGTGATGCTCCAGGCCCGGTCGGTGCCCACCTCGGGCCCCGAAACTGCGTCGACGATAACGACCGCCATATCTGCCGCGTTCGCCCCGCAAATCACTTCCGAAATGAAGTCGGCGTAACCGGGAGTGTCGATCAGGTTGATCTTTCGGCCCTCCCACTCGATCGGGATGATCGAAAGGTTCAGGCTGAATTTTCGCTTGTGCTCGTCTTCGTCGTAGTCGCTGACGGTATTCTGGTCCTGGATGGTGCCGAGCCGCGTGATGCCGCCACTTTCGTAAAGCGCGGACTCGGCGAACATCGTCTTTCCGACGCTGCCGTGGCCAACCAGGACCACATTACGGATGTCTTCGGTGGCATACACCTTCATAGATCCGGACCTCCACAGCTACAGATAAGACTCTTCGTCTGGGCGGATTCTACCCGCGCGCGGGGACGCCTCTCAATCCCAATGCAGGGAGGGTTCGAAATCGCTCCACTTCGCGGCACCTGGTGTCGAGTTTCGCCGCTCGTCTCGCGTGCGCACCGTTCCCACCGTAGACTGAAATCAAGCCGCACGAATGTTCGCATTATGACTTCTACCTACGTCGCGCTCGACCTCGAAACCACCGGGCTGGACCTGGAGCGCGACCGCATCATCGAAGTCGGCGCCATCCGCTTCGACTCGTTCGGGCACGAACTCGATGCCCTTTCGTACGTCGTGAACCCGGGTCGTGTGGTTCCAGCCTTCATCGAGCGGTTCACCGGGGTCACCAACGAAATGACGGCACGTGGTCCGAAGCTGGCTTCAGTCCGCCCGGAACTCGAACGGTTTGTCGGTGAGTCCGTCATCGTCGGGCATAACATCGGCTTCGACCTTGCCTACCTGAACAAGGAAGACGTCCGGCTCAAGGCCCGTGCAGTGGATACCGCCGGCCTGGCACGGTACCTGCTGCCGACCCTCCAGGGTCATGGACTGATGGAGGTGGCCCGCGCCCTCGGTGTTGAGGCTGGTGACCACCACCGCGCCCTCAGCGACGCCCGTACGGCCGCCGCCGTCTTCGTCGGCCTCCTGCGCCGCGCGGAAGCCCTGCCGGACTCCCAGCGGTTTCAGCTAGCCCGGTTCGTCGCCCTTCACGAGCCGATCCTTGCCGAAGTGATCGCCGGGCAAGAGTGGGACCGTCAGTCTCCGGGCAGCCACATCCCCGTCCTTCGCCCGGCAGTGGAGCACGAATCCCTGGAGCCGGTTGAACCGCGCAGGCCCGTCCTTGCTTCCGAGTTGCAGAAAGCGTTCGCCGCCGCTCCAACGTCGTTCGAACGGTTCGAACAGCGGCCCGAGCAGCTCGAAATGGCCGAAACGGTGCGCGCCGCTTTCGAACGCGGCGGGCACTGGCTGATCGAAGCCGGTACCGGCGTCGGTAAGTCCCTCGCATACCTCTTGCCAGCCGCTCTCCACGCCATCAAAAACGGCGAACGAGTCGTTATTTCCACCAACACAATCGCGCTCCAGGAACAGCTCCTGTCGAAGGACATCCCGGCGCTGCGCCACGTGCTCCTCGAAGCAGGAGCGATTACGGATCCCGGGCAGTTCCGGGCGGCCTTGCTCAAGGGCCGGTCGAACTATCTCTGCATGCGCCGCTGGGTCGGTAACTACGCGGCCGGGCTTGGCGATCCAGACTTCGCCCGTCTCAGTTCGGCGATGCTCGTCTGGCTCTCGGAAACCGACACCGGCGACCGCTCCGAACTCAACCTTGATCCCACCGAATGGGTCACCTGGCAACGCTTCTCGGCCCAGGACACCGACTGCCTCGCCCGTCAGGACCGCTACGTTCGGGAAGGCAATTGCTTCCTCCTGCGGGCCCGCCAGGCTGCCGAATCGGCCCACATTCTCGTCGTGAATCACGCCCTCTTGCTTGCCGACCTCGTCGCGGGTGGCAGTGCCCTGCCTGAATTCGACCACCTCATCATCGACGAAGCGCACAACCTTGAAGACGTCGCGACCAACCAGTTCGGCGGCAGCATCAGCATGCGCAAAACGGTCGATGCCCTCGACGGCATCCACCGGCGCCCCGGCCGCGACCACCGCGAAGGCGGTATCGTCACCCTCGTGCGCGCGCTCCCGGAATCGGCATTCGGACCGGTTGCTGCCTCGCTCGAAGAAACCGTGGCGCGCTGCACCGAGAAGGCTCGGCCATTCTTTGCAGCCCTCGCAGCGCTCGTCCCCATCGGGGGCGATGACGAACGCGTGCTTATCACCGGCGGACTACGGCATAGCGATACGTGGGGCGTCGTCGAATCAGCCTGGCACGATTTCGAAATCGGGCTGCGCGAACTCAGTTCCCGCGTCCAGACAACGCGCAAACTGATCAGCGAGGCCGCGATCGAATCCGCCGAGGTGCTCGCGGGCGAGGTCGATTCCGCCCTCCGCCGCGTGACCGATCTCCACCTGCTCGGCCAACAGCTCCTTGGCTCGACAACGGAGGACCTGATCCTCTGGGCTGGCCGCGACCGCGACCAAACTGGCACCCTGAATGTTGCGCCGCTCGATGTTGGCCCGCGCCTCTGGGATGAACTCCTTTCGAAACGCCGCGTTGTCATCGCCACCAGTGCGACGCTGAGCACGAACAACGACATGACCTTCGCGGCCCGCCGTCTCGGCTTCGAAGATCCGGAGACCCTCCAGCTCGGGTCGCCGTTCGATTATCCGAACGCCACCTTGCTGTGCGCGGTTGACGATGTGCCAGAACCCTCGGACCGCGCCTACCTCGAAGGTGTCGCCCGGGCGGTCACGAAGCTCACCCTGGCTTCTGAAGGGCGAGCCCTCGCCCTCTTCACGTCCAACGCGGCCCTCCGCCGTGTCGCCGAAATGGTGCGTCCCGAACTGGAAGCTGCCGGCATTCTGGCCCTCGCCCAGGGGGTGGATGGCTCGCCGA
>JBATAT010000157.1:0-8759 GCA_049662005.1 Tepidiformaceae bacterium | reverse complement strand
ATCGTCTCCGGCGCTGTTTCCGCGATTCAGAACCTGACAAAGTGCGTCGAAGGCGCTGGTGTCCAGGTGGATGACATCGTGCTCGAATCGATCGCGAGCGCGACGAGCGTCCTTCAGGACCAGGAACGGCAGCAGGGCGTCGCCCTCGTCGATATCGGTGGGAGCACCACCAGCATCGCCGTTTACGATGAGGGCAGCATCGCTCATACCGCCTGTCTGCCGATCGCCGGCTCCCAGCTGACCAATGACCTCGCCCGCGTCCTGCGCTGCCCGTGGGAGGCCGCTGAAGAACTGAAAGTCACCGTCGGCGCGGCCTACGCCGACGCGTCCGTGCACGATACCGTTGAGATCCAGGCTTTCGGCACCCAAACGAAGAAGTCCGTCGATGTCCGCCACGTCTCTGAGATCCTCCAGGCCCGGACAGAGGAGATCCTCGAGATGGTCGCCGTCGAACTCAAGCGCGTGGGCTACTACGACAGGCTCGCTGCTGGCCTCGTGCTCACAGGCGGCACAAGCCAACTCCGTGGCTTCCCCGAGGTCGCCGAAGCGCGGCTCGGCATTCCTGCCCGGCTTGGCCAGCCCGGCCGCTACTCCGGCCTCTCGGATCTCATCGGGACGCCGGCTTTTTCCACCTCTATCGGCCTCGTCGAGTACGCGCTCGGCGGCCGTGAACGCGTCGTCGAAAGCGCTGGAGGACCCTCATTCGAAGTGCCGGTCAGCGGAATCTTCCGCCGTCTGGCGTCTTTCGGGAGGGCATTGATGCCGCAATAAACACGAAGGAGAGGGAATGAGCCCCACCGACGAACCCCGCAGTCTCGACTCATTCGCGAAAGGAACCGGTCCAATGAGTATTCGCTACGACACAGAACTCCTCCCCGATATCAAAGTCATCGGTGTTGGCGGAGGCGGCTGCAACGCCGTCAACCGCATGGTCAGGGCGAAAATCCCTGGTGTCTCCTTTGTCTCCTGCAACACCGATGCCCAGGCATTGATGATCTCGGAAGCCACAACCCGCCTTCGCATCGGCGAAAAGCTGACCAAGGGCCTTGGCGTTGGTGGCGATCCCGCTCGCGGCGAACGCGCCGCCGATGAAAGCCGCGACGAGCTCTACGACATCCTCCGTGGCACCGAAATGGTCTTCGTCACTGCCGGAATGGGCGGCGGCACCGGGACCGGCGCTGCTCCCGTCGTCGCCGAAATCGCAAAGGATTGCGGCGCCCTCACCATCGGCGTCGTGACGAAGCCCTTCCAGTGGGAAGGCGCCCGCCGGATGAAGCAGGCGGAAGAGGGTCTCGCTCGCCTGCGCGACAAGGTCGATACCCTCATCGCCATCCCGAACTCCCGCCTCATCGAAATCTGCCCCGCCGATGTGACCATCGAACAGGCCTTCGAGACGGCTGACGACGTACTTCGCCAGGCCATTCAATCGATCTCGAACATCATCAGCCAGAACGGTTCGATTAACCTCGACTTCAACGATGTTCGTACAACCATGAGTGAGGCTGGACCCGCCCTGCTCGCCGTCGGACGTGCCTCCGGTGAGAATCGCGCCGCCGAAGCGGCCCGCGCGGCGACCACCAGCCCGTTGCTCGATCAGTCGATCGATGGCGCCCAGAACGTGCTCTTCAATGTCACCCACGGCGGCAATATCCAGCTCCGCGAACTCGACATGGCTGCCCGCGTCATCGCCGAAATGGTCGACCCATCGGCGAACATCATCTTTGGCACCGTCGTCGATTCACGAGTCGGCGAAGAGATTCACATGACCGTGATCGCAACCGGCTTCGCGCCCCGCGCAGTCTCGATCGATGACGGCCTCGAAACAGCGCGAAACATCCGTGACTACGGTCTGCCGGGTGTTTCAAATATGGATGATGCTGAACTGCCGGCGTTCCTTCGGCGGAACATCCGCTCGTTGAATTCGAGCAGGCCACTGACCGAAGGGAGTGCGGCGAGGTTGGCTGAAAGGAGGTAGCTACCTAACCGAGCGCGCTACTAGTCCAGAAGGACGCTCGCCCGAGGTTTTCGGGTAAGCATGGGGCTTGATGCAATGGGAGATGGCATCAAGCCCCGTTTTTCGTCTCACGTCCGGGTTACCCCGCCGGTAGCTACCCCTCTTTCAGCCGGACGCGTAACGTACCACACGACTTTACAGAAACACCAGCCTTTTCCTTCACATCTTCCGCATCTCGTCTCGTTTTTCTTGGCCCCGGCCCGTGCCCGGATGCACACGCTAATTCGAGCCCGATTCCGGCGCCGGCTTGAACCCCTTGCACTCGACGACGGGCAGTGGCGGGTACTTTCGAAAGCGCTTGTCCGTCGCGGACAGCCTGCAAAGAGAGAAGGTCGAGCCTTTGCCGCTCGTAATACGACGGGCATGCACGCACACGCTGCACAGACCAACCCGCTGGTCGAACTTCTGCCAATCCATGGTGCCACTCTCGGCAGATCCTCGTTGGCTTTCAACTTTTCCGTGGATGGCTGTAGAGTCGGCCCACACATCCTTTGATCCCGGAGTTGCCTTATGCCAGGCGCCCTTGAAGGCGTTCGCGTGCTGGATTGCACGCAAATCATCGCCGGCCCCCTCGCCGGCTCACTACTCACCGAAATGGGCGCCGATGTCGTAAAGGTCGAACCGCTCGAAGGCGAACCGTGGCGCCTGCAGGCCGAAATCATCCCCAAAGAGAGCAAGGCCTACCTCACCCAGAACCGCGGCAAGCGCGGCTTCGCCCTGAACTTCAAAGACCCCGGGGCCGGCCCGATCCGTGATGCGCTCATCCGCTGGGCCGATGTCTTGCTCACGAACTACCGGCCCGGCGTTCCCGAATCGCTCGGCATCGACTACGAATCCGCGAAGCGAATCAAACCGGACATCATCTACGCCGAGAACACCGCCTTCGGCAAACTCGGGCCGGAAGCGAACCGCCGCGGCTACGATATCGTCGCCCAGGCGATGAGCGGCCTCACCACCTCGAACCCGAACCTCCAGAACGGCCTGCCCATGCAGGTCGGCTTCGCGCCGGCAGATATCGTCAGCGGTGTTGCCCTCGCCTGGGGAATCACCGCCGCGCTCTACCATCGCGAGCGCACCGGCGAGGGCCAGGCCGTGAATACCTCGCTGCTGCTTACGGCGTTGACCTTGCAGGCTGGTTCGCGTGAAATCATCGCCTTCGATGAAGAGCCGCGCCAACGCCGGAATGCCGCCATCCAATCCGCGCGTACTCGCGGAGCAACCATCGACGAGGTCTACGCCGAACGCCGCGCGATGATGCCCGAACTCGCCGGGAACGTGTACTACCGGCCATACAAGACCAAGGACTCCTACATCGTCCTCGGCTGCCTTGGCCCCGGACCCCGTGCGCGCTTCCGTGATGCACTGCAGTTCCACGATCCCCGTTACGATCCCGGGTTCGACCCTGCCACCCTCAAGCAGGTTGCTGCCGAGCTGGTCGCGACTTGCGAGGCACGGTTCCTCGAACACGACAACGCCTACTGGATCAAGTACCTCGATGAGCGAGATATCGCCGTCGGCCCCGTGAAGTTCATCGAAGAGATGTGG
Source organism: Tepidiformaceae bacterium (assembly GCA_049662005.1). GTDB lineage: Bacteria > Chloroflexota > Dehalococcoidia > Tepidiformales > Tepidiformaceae > Amarobacter. The sequence continues at coordinate 5,200 of JBATAT010000157.1, read as the reverse complement.
GAAGACGCGCAGGTCGCCGCGAACGGCTTTCTCGAAGAGTTCGAGCACCCGCTCCTCGGGACGCTGCGCGGCCCCTCCCCGATCATCCGGATGAGCGCCACGCCGACCCGGATTCAGCGCTCTTCGCCGGCACTCGGCGAGCACACCGAAGAGGTTCTCCAGTCGCTCGGCTTCACCGCCGAACAGATCAGCGGATTCCAGGCCCAGGGTATTACGAACTAACGCGCCGCCGCGCTGGCAACTACGACTGGCGAAGCATGCGGAGGAATCCGTCGTTCGCCAGCGCACCCGGGCGAGCGGCCCGGATTCGCTGGATCACGTCCTCGGGTTCGAGTCCGAGCGACCGGAGGATAAGCCCGCTAACGAGGCCGCTCCGGTTCATCCCGTGCTGGCACATGATGTAAACGCGGTCGGGCGCGCTGCTTCCCGCCCGGCGGATGGCTTCCGATGCCTCGCGCACCACCGAGGTGATGAGCGTCTCCGCGGCGGGCCGGCCATCGATATCCGGGAACACACAGGAAACCCAGCGAGCGGGCATCGTCCGGTAGGCCACATCGATGTCGCCCGCACAATCGATCACCCATGAATTCCCAATCTCAGTTTCGAGCAGCGCTTCTCCATGTGGCGTGTGGGCGCCCCCCATCCAGATCTCGGTTTCTACGGCGATTAGTTCGCCCGCTGCAAGCACACGGCTCGCCCGCGGAGGGTGGTTGTGGGGGCGGTGGATCGACGGGTCTTCGAGCATTGTCCACCTGAGCGTAGCGCCAACCCGGAGTCGGGTCATGTTGCCGGCTCCCGAAAACCCGGGACATCGATAGGCTGACCGGGTGAAGAAATCGATCTAGCATTCGCCGAACAGTCGACCAGCACGGTTCTTTGGGGGAACGCGTGGAGATTGAACTGGTAGCGGCCGCGATCGCGCTCTCGGTCGCGCTCCCGTTAACGCTGGTGTTGCGCCTGCCAACGAAAGCAGGGCGGCGCGGCGAACTGATGCCCCGCATCGGCGGCCTCAGCATCCTCGCCGGCTTTGTCGTGTCCATCCTCGTCATGGCCATGTTCTCCGACCAGGCCAGCAGGCTGCTCGAGGGCGAGCGCCGTCAGTTCTTCACGCTCGTAGCCTGTGGGTTGGTGGTCTGTGCAGTGGGTGCGCGCGATGACTTCAAAGACGTCGACTGGCGCTACAAGATGTCGACTCACTTCCTCGCTGCACTCTGCATCTACCTCGTCGGCTACCGGGTTGGTGAAATGACGCTGCCCGGTGGCGGCACCGTCGCCCTCGGTGTGCTCGATCCCGTCGTGAGCATCCTCTGGATCATGTTGGTCACGAACGCCATCAACCTCATCGATGGCCGTGATGGTGTCGCCGCAGGCGTCGCAGCCCTCGTTTCGGCGACGATGTCGTACATCGCCTGGGATCTTGGCCACGAATTGATCGCGATGCTCTTCGCGGCCCTTGCCGGGTCGTCCCTCGGCTTCGTGCCACTCAACCTCCCGCGGGCGAGGCGGTTCCTCGGCGATTCCGGCGCGTACTTCCTCGGCTTCATGATCGCGGGGCTGAGCATCTCTGGTTTCGTGGATACCACCGGGCGCGTGCCGCTCTACATTCCGCTGGTTGCGCTTGGCCTCCCCGTGCTCGACACGGGTGTCGCCTTCTTGCGGCGGTTTCTCGAAGGCGCCCATCCCTTCAAGGCCGACTCCGACCACTTCCACGACCGCATGGAACACTTGGCTGGCTATGGCCCCTTGAAAGTGACGCTCGTGAGTTACGCCATTACGGCCATGTTCTGTATCGGCGCGCTTCTCGCGCACACCTGGTACAAGTCTGCTGGCTCCGCGATCGTCGGATTGGGCGTGATCGCGTTTGCCATCGCGCTCGTGCTCCTCTTCGGATACGGAACGTCATTCTGGAATTCCGCGCGAATCAGTGCATGGCGTGGCGTACCGGCGAAGTAGCACCGCGGCGTCAGGGGTTTTCACGCCCGAGAAGCCTGTTCTTCCCGCTCCGTGCGGCATACGAACCAGCGTGCAGCCCGAGCCGTCCGAGGATGCCCACCGCGGTCACCGCATCGAGGGCGATGTTCCCGCGAAGGTGCTTCCGGTAGTAACGCCACATTCCCCGGTGATGCGCCGCCATCGCACGGTAAACCGCCTTCCGCGAACTCCCGCCGATCCGGTGCCGCACCGTTGCGCCGGGAAAGTACGCGACTCCGAGGCCAGCGTCGTGCACCCGGCGACACAGATCTACGTCTTCGATGCTGAAGAAAAAGCCAGCGTCGAACAGCCCTGCCGCCTCGATCGCACGCCGGTGGATGATCATGAATGCCCCCGAAACCCAGTCCACTTCGCGGATCGCGTCGTGCGACCAATCGGTCATCAGGTAGTCGGCCGAGATTCGGTTATTCGGAAAGAACCGGGTGGTCAGCGAATGCCGGTTGAAGAACGCGTTTCGGTGACCAGGGAACGCCCTTGCGCTGGCCTGGAGCGAACCATCGGCGTTCACGATCCGGCCGCCGAGGATACCGACGTCAGGGTGCTCCTCAAGGTAATTCGCTGCATCGATGAGGCCGCCATCGCTGAGCGTCGCATCCGGATTGAGCAGGCAGATGCTCGAATGATGCGTGAGTGCACGAATCCCAACGTTGGCCGCCGCTGCGAAGCCGAGATTCCGGCTGTTCTCGATGACCTCCACAGTTGGCCAACGCTCGCGAACGGCCCCGGCGGAACCATCAGCCGAGGCGTTGTCGACGACGACGGTGCTCGCCAGCATCTGTGGCAACTGCTGCTCGATCGATTCGATGCACTGGAGCAGCAGATCGCGGCAGCGGTAACTGACCACGACGATCCCGAGCGTCATCTCGTGATCTCCTGGTACACATCGACCGTTTCGCGCGCCGCCTTCTCCCACGAAAACTGGGCGGCAAACTCGATCGCTCGCGCGGAGAGCTCTGACCGCAGCCCCGGTTCCGATAGCAGGCGGATCGCAGCGCTCGCGATAGCCGCCGGGTTCCGCAAGGGCACGAACATCGCGGCGCCTGCGAGCACCTCTGACATGGCAGGCGCCGAAGTCGCGATGACTGGCGTTCCGCAGGCCATCGCTTCGAGTGGTGGCAGGCCGAAGCCTTCGAAGAGCGACGGAAACACGAGTGCCGTCGCACCGGTCAGCAGCGCTCCGAGGTCGGCGTCATCAACGTAGCCGAGAAACTTCACGCAATCGCCGAGGTCCAGTCGCCGTACTTCGTGCTCAAACGCCGCGCTCAGCGGCCCCGGATTCCCCGCGAGCGCCAGCAATGTGCCGGGCGTCGATGCTCGAATCGCCGGCATCGCCCGGATAGCATCGACTACGCGCTTGCCCGGTTCCGCGGTGCCGAGGGCGAGGAGGTACGGTTGCTCCAGCCCCAGCCTGGCACGGGTTTCAGCAACTACCTGCTCGGAGGCGGGAGCGAGGACCGCTCGGGGCGCCTCAGCAATCACCCGGATGCGTTCCGGCGGATAGCCGAGGTAGCGCACAACATCTGCGGCGACCGCACTCGAAGGCACGATGATGCGATCCGCCCGCCGGGACGTCCGCGCCAGCAGCCGGTAGTACTCGCGGTGGATCACGTCGTACCGCTTGGGGATGCGAAAGAACGTGAGGTCGTGGACCGTCGCGACCGTCGGAATGTCGACCTTCGGCACGAAAAAGTGCGGCCCATGGTAGACAGCCGGGCGCTGGCGGCGCAGTTCCCCGGGGAGGCCTCGCCATTCCCACAACGGCCGCGCGGGCCTGGGAAATGACGGCCGGGTTGTGCTTTGGGCCAGTCTGTACGGTTCCGGAGCCGCCGCTATCAACACGACTTCGGGATGTCGATCGAGCGCCCGGGCGAGTTCAAGCGTATAGATCCCGGCCCCTGCCGGTCGCGCTGGCAACGCACTCGCGTTGAAGAACACGCGGATCTTTCCCTCTCGCACCGGGCGATCCTACGGAACCGTGATCCTATAATCCCGGCGCATGAAGGGCATCGTTCTTACCGGCGGCAAGGGTAGCCGGCTGCGACCGTTCACCTATTCCGGGGCAAAGCAGCTCGTGCCCATCGCGAACACACCGGTTTTGCACTTCCCGGTGCGCCAGCTTGTCGAAGCCGGCATTCACGAAATCGCCCTCGTCGTGGGCGACACCGAAGCCCAGATCCGTGCCGGAATGGGCGACGGTAGCGAGTTCGGCGCGAACTTCACCTACATCCGCCAGGAAGCACCCCTCGGCATCGCCCACGGCCTTGGTATCTGCGAGACATTCGCGGGCGGTGAAGCGGTAGTCCTCTACCTCGGCGACAACGTCCTTATGGGCGGCATAGCCGGGTTCGTCGCGCAGTTCGAGCAGTCCGGGGCTGCCGGGGCAGTCGTCCTGAAGACGGTCGACAATCCGAGAGCCTTCGGTGTCGCCGTGCTCGACGGCCAGCGGTTGGCGAACGTCGTCGAGAAGCCGGAACGCCCACCCTCGAATCTCGCGGTCATCGGTGTCTACGCGTTCAGGCCTTCCGTGTTCGAGGTCATCGCGGGCCTCAGGCCCAGCGCGCGCGGCGAACTTGAAATTGCCGATGCCATCAACGGCCTGCTCGCCAGGAGTCTCCCCGTCGAGGCAACGATCACGAACGAATACTGGATCGACACGGGCAAGATGGAGGACATGCTGGCCGCCAACCGGGCCGTGCTCGCCACCCTCAACCAGCGCGTCGACGAAGCCGCGCTGGTCGTCGGCGGACGTAGCTGTGGTCCGGTGATTATCGAAGCGGGCGCACGGGTAACGAATTGCGAACTGCTTGGTCCGCTGACCATCGGCCCTGGAGCGAAGCTCGACAATTGCCGGCTCGGGCCGTTCGTCTCGATTGGGCCGCACGCGGTGATTGCGAATTCGAACATCTCAGATGCGATCGTAATGGAGCAAACAACCATCTCCGACAGTCCCGGGATCGAAAACTCGATGATCGGGCGGTTCGTGGAGATCGAGCGCGCCCCGGCCGGTTCGCATCTCACCCTTGGCGACCATTCGCGCTTCTCAGGACCACGATGAAGGCCCTGATTACCGGTGGCTGCGGTTTCATCGGTAGCCATGTCGTCCGCGCCTTCGTGGCCGATGGCTGGGATGTGACGAACCTCGACAAGCTCACCTACGCCGCCGATCCGCGGAACCTCCAGGATATTTCGGAAGCACCCTCGTATCACT
>JBATAT010000156.1:0-3151 GCA_049662005.1 Tepidiformaceae bacterium | reverse complement strand
GCTTCGAGGACCTGGGTGAACGCCGTACCCGGCTCACCGCGCAGTCGCTCGTTGAGAGCTTCGAGTACCGCGACTCGTTCATCGATGCCGGCCTGATCGAGGGCTACGCGCGGCTCGACCAGGTGCTCGAGGAGCTGTAGGCGGCGTAGCCGTCACCAAGCAGACGCAACCCACGAGCCGCTTATCCGCGAACGCAACGGGACGACCCACCCGATGTGGGGCATCGACGACTCGCAATGTTGCCGGTGTTAGCGCGCTGCCAGGTTCTCGAGTACCTTCTGCAAGCCGCTCACGACACGTTCATCACGAGGCCTCATGTCGGGTTCGAATCGCTTGCCGAGCAGTTCCTGGATCCCGACGACGTAGCGCGCGGCGATGACGATCCGCTGCTCGTCGGTATACCCTTTTTCGCCCTCGGAGAAGCCCCGCGCGAATTCCTTGGAGTAGGATTTCGGATTCAGTTCGTCGAGCTCTCCCAGGTTGAATCGCTCCATCTGCGCTTCGTAGTCTGAGGCCAACCAGAACCTGGATGAGTCCATCGTCAGGATTTCGTCCTGGCTCACGATCTTTCCGTCCCTGTTGATGCCGTGCTCGAATTTTGTATCGACAAGGATGATCCCTCGGCTGCGCAGGAACTGCGCGGCCATTCCGAATGCGACCAGGCCGCTGTTTCGTATCGCCGTGTACTGCGGTTGCGTGGTGTCGCCTTGCCGGATCATCTCCTCGGGGGACAGTGTTACGTCGTGGTCTTCTGACTTCGTCGAAGGCGTGTCCATGACGTATGGCAGCGGGCCATTGGCGACCAGCCCCTCGGGGACGACATGTCCGGCAAACATCTTGTCTCCGCGCTTCCATGCCTGGTAGAGAGAGGTCGACGTTGAACTGGTTGCCATGTATGCCCTGAAGATGTTCTCGACAGGGATGAGCTGCAGGTTCTCGGCGGCGATGACGACGTCGCTGTCCTCGAGACCAGGCACATCAAACTGCGATGTCCCGATTGCGGGTTCGACCAACCGTCGCATGTAGTTGTGGTTCGCCGCGAGGATCTGATCCTTGAACGGTATCTCACCCCTGTTGATGTCGTGTGTCGAGATCCGCTGCGTCCGAACCATGAGCCGCAGCGGTGTCCCGTCCCGGGTCACAAGGGGAGGATTTTCGGCTTCGACAAGGGTGCCGTCTTTCCCTGTGTATTCGAGTTTTCCGCCGTGGATAGAGTCGGAGACTTTTCCCGGCCGCACGGCGAACCCCTTCAATGCGGGGATGGCCCCCGCATCCAGGAGTTCCTGTGTCGTGCTGATTTTCCCTTCGCTCGACATGTAGCTGTAGACCAGGTCCAATGCCTGGGCTTCGGACAGAAATTCGCTAGTCATGGGTGCATTTTAGGGGTGGCCTTGGCACGCGCACTGTCTCTCCGCTGGCATGGCCAAGCGCGCGGGCGGCGCCATTGTCCTGTTTTGTCTTTTGACGATCGCGAAAGACCGTGCTATAAGGGCCGATATTTTCGCCGAGGGGACACACTTTCCAGTTATGATATCCAATCGAAATGGCGCCATCTCGGGTATTGTGTTTGCACTGCTCTACGGTGCTGGCATCTTCATGACGGCCGGGCAGAACATCTTCCTCGACGCCGGCGACGCCGAAGTCCTTGCGGATTGGGAGGACGCCAACAAGGGCGCAACAATCGCAGGAGCGTACGTCTTCACGGTGTCGGCCCTTGCCTTTGCGCTCTTCGTGTTGCACCTCCGAGCCAGGTGTGTAGCTCGTGGACGCGCACCGGAATTCGCAAACGCAGGGGTCCTCCTTGGAGTCGTGGCGATCGTCGTGATGGCGATTGGTTTCCAGGGCGACGTCTCACTATGGGTCGCAAGCACATTCAATGGCGATTTCAATCCGACCGCCGACACCATTCGGGCGATGGCATCGCTCGCGTTCAGCGTCGTCGTGGTCGTTGGCGCGCCTATCATGGCGCTGGCGGTCGGCCTCCTGTCCTGGGAGATGCGGACCGCGCTCGCTCCGTGGGTTGGATGGCTTGGCCTGGTCTGTGCCCTTGCGCTGCTCTTCGCCGTCTTCAGATTCCCGCTGATGGCTTTGCCTATCTGGACAATTGCCACCAGTGTCGCGCTGCTACGGAGCAAGGAGCTCACGCCCGCTTAGCTGCAATCTCGCGCGCGTCCCGACAGGGCGAACCGGGGCTGCCCGACTTAGAGCTGGTCACCAAGCAGGGATTCGAACCCCGGCCAAAGGCTCCGAAGACTTTCTTCTGGATGGGGAAGATCCAAATGCCCGCGGTGAGTTCGGCATGGTAAGACACGTCGGCCATACCGACCGCGGGCCGTGTGTTCGCTCTGGGCCAACCAACCGAGTTATGCAGGCGTCTTTGTGGTCACGCCCCATCCGGTGAGGCCGCGCCCAGGCCAGGTCAGCGGACGGGGTAATTCGCGCCGTCGTTGCCTATCATTCAGCAAGATGGCATCGAAGCGCGGGCGCCCGCCCCATCCTGGGCCACTCACTCCTGCCGAGGCGAAAGTGCTCGCGCTGATTCGCGACGGGCTTCACAACTCCGAGATCGCGGTCAGGCTCGGTGTGTCGGTTAACACGGTTCGCTTCCATGTCTCCAACCTCCTCGCTAAGTCCGGCCTACCCGATCGCGTCTTGCTTCGGAGTTGGAAACCAGGTCCAGACGCCTCGGGCCGGCGACTACCCGCGCTGGTTCTGGCTTTTCTCAAGCCTCTCGGCGTCATTGGAGGGGGCGCGGGCGCCGTCGCTGTTGCCACGCTGGTAATTGTCGCTTTTAGCGGGCGTGGTGAGGATTCCCCGCCACCGGCGGACGAAGCGGTCTTAGCGTATCGCGGGGCGGTAGTAGGCATGTTGACGCGTCAGCCCGAGGGGCTTGTGATCACAGAGCCGGGCGGGTCCAGCTACCAGCTCACGTCGGAAATGACGTTCGCCCGCTGGGTGGGCTCGCAGATGTTCATCGTTGGCGAGGTCGAGGGTGACCGGCTCATCCCGGCCGGTGGCTCCCCAGTCGGTAGCTACTCTCGCTGCACCGGTGTGCTGACGGACGCTGGCGGCAAACTCTCCGTCGGCGGCGGCTGCGGTGGGGTGGAAATCCACGGTGTGTCAGTCGAACGGGTTCTCGCCCTTCGTTCCG
>JBATAT010000155.1:0-4643 GCA_049662005.1 Tepidiformaceae bacterium | reverse complement strand
GTAGCGCTCCTTGGCAGTCCCGCCTGGGGTTGAGTGGAGTGGGGGGTGTCCGGTTGTGTTGGGAACGGCGGGCTCGTCGCGAGGGCCGCCTCGACGCGGATGGTTGACGGCCGTGGCGAGTGGACGGTGTAGCGCTCCTTGGCAGTCGCGCCTGGGGTTGAGTGGGGTGGGGCGGTGTCCGGTTGTGTTGGGAACGGCGGCCGTCGGGGCGGGTGGGTGGTGTGCCCCGCCTTGGCTGGCGGGGTACAGACGGGGGAGCTGGTCGCGGTTCTTCGGTCTATCCCCAGAGTTCTTTTGCCTGCTCCCGCAGTTCGGCGCGGAAGTCGGGGTGGGCGATGGAGATGAGTTCCTCGGCCCGCTGGCGGTGGTTCTTATCGAGCAGGCGAGCGACCCCGTACTCAGTGATGATCGTGTCGGCAAGGTAGCGAGGGATGGTGATGAGGGTGCCGGCCTCGTGCTTTGCGACGACCTTGGAGATCGCGCCGTCCATGGCGGTCGAACGCATGACGGTGACCGCGCGGCCATCCTTGCAGAGGGCTGCCGAGATGTGGGTGTCGGGCTGGCCACCGGTGCCGTTGATCATGTGGCCACCGAAGCGGTCCTCGCTGGCGATCTGCCCAAGCAGATCGATCCCAACGGCGCTGTTGATAGATGTCATCTGACGGTTTTGTGACATGAAGGCGGAGTTGAGGATGACTTCCGGCGAGTGGAGTTCGAAGGCGGGATTGTCGGCGATGATGTTGTAGTCCTCGGCATCGCAACCCGTCCAGGCGACGGCGACGGACCTGTCCTTAAAGAGCGTCTTGCGCGAGCCATCGATGATTCCGCGGGCCCACAGCTTCGCGAGGCCCGGCGAACCGAGTTCGGTGTGGATGCCGAGGTGCTTCGCATCGTCGAAGGCGCCCGCGAGAAACATGAGCGAACTCGGCTGGCCGACACCCACCTGAATGGTGTCGCCATCGCGGATAAGTGGGCGGAGGTTGTTGGCGATCGCCTGGGCCTCGGGATCGATGCTGACTTCGCCGAGGGCGGTCTTCAGCATGTCCGGCGGAAAGGCGTGGAAGAGATTTTCGACAAGTGCGAGCTGTTCGTTCGCGGCACGGGAGAGGATACTCAGCAGTTCGGGGCGGAAGGCTTCGGGCGCGAGGGTATTCACGCGTTCTTCGATGGCGGCCCTATCGACTGGCTTAATTTCGCCAGCGATGAAGGTATCGATTTCGCTGACGTGCATCCAGACGTCGCCATGCACTCTCGACATGTTCGGATCAACGATGGCGATCGTCTTCTTGCAGCGAGTTGCGTAGGACTTTCGTTGCCACATGTGTGGGCCGAAGTGGACAAAGCCCTGCTCGTTGGGTTCGCTGCAGGGCGTGAGGAAGACATCGGGCATGCGCGCTTCTTCGCGGCCATCGTCGAACGCTTTCATGCCGAGCATGAACGTGTTCGGGAGATAGGTGGCGATCTTCGCGTCGTGTGCTGGGCGCATCGCATCACCGATAAAGATCTCGATCTCTTTCTCGCCCTTCACGATCTCCGGGTTGAACAGTTCGGGATTCCCGGGAGCAAGCGTACGGAAATCGACTCTCCCGAGTTGCTTCGCGCGGTTGATGAAGGCGGTAACGAGTGGGGCGGGACAGAGGATCGTGATCGAGACGAGGTCACCCTCTTTGATGGCCTCAACGGCCTGGTCGGCGGTTTTCAGGCGGGACTGATAGTCCTGGCGCCAGTCCTGGTAGCGAACAGTCACAGTAGGGAACCTCGGGTGGTGTAGCTCGCCGCGATTCTACCGGTGCGGGCGGTTCCATGCCCGCCGATGCCGCGGTTCGCCACCTCTGGTAGAGTCCGGCGCATTCGAATGACGTGACCAGTAAGCGACGGAGGGACACGTGCAGGCACTCGACAATGTGAGGATTCTCGACCTCACGCAGCACATCGCGGGGCCGTATGCGACCCGCCTGTTCGCCGATTTCGGCGCGGATGTCATCAAGGTGGAAAAACCTGGCGGCGACATCACGCGCTCGATGGGGCCATTCCAGGACAACACGCCCCACCCGGAGCGGAGCGGCCTCTATTTCTACCTGAACTGCAACAAGCGCTCGGTCGTCCTCGACCTGAAGGGCGAGCCTGGCCGGGAAGCGCTGGCGGCGCTGGCCAGGACGGCTGACGTGGTGGTCGAGAGCTTCGCTCCGGGCACACTCGAACGACTGGGAATCGGCTACGAATGGTTCAAGGCGATCAAGCCGGACCTGCCATTCGTTTCAGTTTCGAATTTCGGGCAGGACGGGCCGTATCGCGACTACAAGCTGACCGACCTGACGCTCTACGCCTTCGCGGGCGAGATGTACTCGATGGGCGAAACGGACCGCGAGCCGGTGAAGATGGCCGGTACTGCTGCACTTTTCGAATCGGGCGCGTCTATTGCCGTGGCCACCATGGGGGCGTTGTTCGCTTCGAAGCGGCACGGCATCGGCCAGCATGTGGACATTTCGCTGGCGGAGACGCACTTCGGGGGCGTCGACCGGCGACACGCAACGGCAATCGCGTTCCAGTTCAGCGGTCGCAAGACGATCCGGGTCGCGAGCCACGGCGGTGGCATGCCCGGAGGAATCTATCCGTGCGCCGACGGCTACGTCGATTTCACGAACGCGGGCCTTCGGCCGGACCGGGTGGCGGAGATGCTCAACTACGCCGAGTGGTTGAATGACCCGCGCTACAGCGACCCGGCGCAGCGAATGAACCCCGCAGTGATCGAGGAGTGGAACGGAAACTTTATCGGCTGGTGCATCGAGCGGACAAAGCGCGAGATCTGGGAGGAGGCCCGGCGGGCGAAGGTGATGTGCGGCCCGATGTTCACGATGGAAGACCTGTTCACCGACGAGGCGTTTCGGGCGCGCGGATTCTGGTCGAAGACGAACCATCCGGAGATGGGCGACGTTACCATTCCTGGCCGGCCGCTGATCATGCAACACGGGGGCTGGGAGTTACGGAGAGCGGCGCCACTGCTCGGGCAGCACACCGCCCTGGTGTGGGCCGAGGTGGGCCTATCGCAGGCCGTAGGAGGTGCGCTATGAACCCGAAGCCGCTCGATGGCGTGCGTGTCATCGACCTTTGCGTGGTCTGGGCGGGGCCGTTTGCGACGATGTTGCTGGGCGATCTCGGGGCCGAGGTGATCAAGCCCGAGAATCCGTTCGTGTTTCAGCCGATGACGCGAGGCGCGATGGCGCATCCGCCCGAAATGCTTCTTGGCGCGTCGATCGCCTGGGCGGGAGGCCTGCCGCGGAATGAAGTCGGGGAGCGACCGTGGGACTACAGCCCGACCTTCGTGAGCCTCTACCGGAACAAAAAGAGCTTCACCGTCGACCTGCGGCGGCCAGAGGGCATGGACGTGCTGAAGCGTCTCGTTGCCCAATCGGATGTTGTCTATGAGAACAACGCGACCGGCACGATGGAAGGCCTCGGGATCACGTATGAGTGGCTGAAGGCAGCAAACCCGAAGATCATCTTTGTTCGCGTGCCCGCTTACGGGAGCACGGGACCGTATGCGCACGCGCGGGCACTCGGGGTGCATCTCGAGTCGGTGATGGGCCACAGCCTTCTTCGTGGCTACGACGACGCGGACCCGAGTTCGAACACGGCGATCTACTCGGGCGACTACCTGGCGGGTGCGCAGGGCGCTTTCGCGGTGATGACCGCTCTTTGGGAGCGTGACCGGACCGGCGAAGGCCAACTGATCGAGATCGCCCAGGCCGAGAACGCGGCACCGATGTTCACCCAGGCGATCATGGATTTCAGCATGAACGGCGTGACCCAGGGGGCCATCACCAACCGCGACGTGCAGGGGCATGCGCCGTTTGGGGTGTATCCGACGAAGTCGCCGGGTACTTCGGCCACCGCCGACGACCGCTGGATTTCGATTGGCATCGAAACGGACGAGCAGTGGCGACAATTCGGCCGGGCGATAGGGAATCCCGAGTGGGCTGCAGACGCCCGCTTCGCAACGAACGATGGCCGCCTGGCGCATCACGACGAAATCGACCAGCGGATCGCCGAGTTCACGGCCACGCAGGGCGACTACGAATTGATGCACCGGCTCCAGGCGCTTGGCGTTTCGGCGACTCCGGTATTAGAAGCGTCGCGGATGTTCGCTGACCCTCACCTGCGGGCCAGGGAGTTCTTCGTAACGCAGACCCAGGAGGCTTCGGGGACGTATGAGTACGTCGGCCCGATGTGGAAGCTCCCGGAGACGCCGGTGGAATACCTCCAGCCGCCGGTGATGTTCGGCGAGCACAACGAGTACGTATACCGCGAGTTGCTGAAGGTTTCGGATGAGGAGTTTGAGGCGCTGAAAGCGGCGGGCCACATATCCGACCAGTACGATCCGAGTGTCCCGTGAGGCTGTACGGCGAGCTTGCGGGGTGGTTCCACCTGCTCACCGCCCCAGAGGACTACGCCGAGGAAGCCGCGTTCTACTTCGGGGTCTTCAGCGAGCTGATCGGGCACATGCCGAAGTCTTGCCTTGAGCTCGGCTCTGGGGGTGGCAATAACGCTTCGCACTACGCGAAGTGGGTGCCGGAGGTGGTGCTGACCGACCTCTCGGAGGAGATGCTGGTCATTTCGAAGTCGATTCACCCGAGCGTCGAGCA
>JBATAT010000154.1:0-1629 GCA_049662005.1 Tepidiformaceae bacterium | reverse complement strand
CAGGGATTCCTCGATCTCCCTGAAAGCAAGCCCGGGCTGGAATTCTTTCGTGGGCGGGTGACTCAAAAGCCTGTGACTAATGCCGATCACATCAAGATCGTCTGGCGGCTGTCAGCCGCGTTCCACGCGTACGCCGCAACGCATGGCGGCCGAGGCGGGCCGGAAGGAAGCGTAGCCCTCGACGGAGGTGGGCCTGAGCCGGAAGTGCTCCTCCCCGACTTTGCATTTTGGGCCGAAGGAACTGAGATGGGTACCTACCCGCTTTCCACGCCGACGGTTGCAGTTGAGGTTCGTTCGCCATCGCAAACGATTGCATCGCAGCGCGCCAAATGTGGTTTTTACGTTGAGCACGGTGTTGCCGAGGCGTGGCTTTTCGACCCGGTGACGAATCGCGTGGAGTTGTTCGGAGCCGACGGCCGGCGTGAAGAATACGACGCCGATGACACACTCACATCCGTTGCGCTGCCCGGGCTCGCAGTTGACCTCGGCGAGATTTTCGACGCAGCGGGTTAGACGGGTTTCTAATTTCCGAAGGCGTGACGGAGCGTGAACGGTTAGCAAGATGGCTGCCGGATGCCGAACGGTTTGGCCTGCCCCGTATACTGTTGCGATGGCAGACAAGCCGGTTGTTCTCGAGTTGCTGGGCCGCGAGGTGACCATCTCGAACCCGAACAAGGTGTACTTCCCGAAGGCCGGATACACGAAGATCGACATCGTGAACTACTTCCTCGCGGTTGCCGAGGGGGCGCTTGTCGGGGTGCGAGACCGGCCGATGGTGCTCAAGCGGTTTGTGAACGGGGCCGAAGGCGAACCGTTCTTCCAGAAGCGCGCCCCGGCGAACCTGCCGCCCGGGATCGAAACGGCGCATGTCACCTTCCCGAGCGGTCGTTCGGCCGACCTTTGCGTGATCGACGACGTGGCCGACCTCGCCTGGATCATTAACCTGGGCTGTCTCGACCTGAACCCGTGGCATGTGCGCGCGAACGATGTCGACCACCCCGACGAGTGGCGGATCGACCTCGATCCGACTCCAGAAGCCACCTTCCACCACGTGCGGGAGCTGGCGATGCACTGCAAGGAACTGCTCGACGACCTTGGGTACGTTGGCTATCCGAAGACATCCGGCAGCCGGGGCATCCACGTGAATATCCGCATCGAGCCGAAGTGGACGTTCACCGAGGTGCGCCGTTGCGCGTTGGCGTTCGGGCGCGAACTGGAGAAGCGCGTACCGGCGTTGGCGACGACGAAGTGGTGGAAGGAGGAGCGCCACGGCGTCTTCATCGACTACAACCAGAACGCCCGGGACCGGACGGTAGCCTCAGCCTATTCCGTGCGTCCGACGCCGAACGCCCAGGTATCGTGCCCGCTCGAGTGGGACGAGGTGCCGAACATCGAGCTGGCGGACTTCACTATCGAGACGGTCCCGAAGCGATACGCCGAAAAGGGCGACCCTGGCGCCGGGATCGACGGTAAGGCGTTCTCGCTCGAACCACTCCTCAAGCTGATCGAACAGCAGGAGGCTGACGGCCTCGGCGACGCGCCGTACCCGCCGCATTACCCGAAAGCGGAAGGGGAACCCCCGCGCGTTCAGCCAAGCAAGCGGCGCATGAACAAAGGCGCAGGCGACGG
>JBATAT010000153.1:0-4835 GCA_049662005.1 Tepidiformaceae bacterium | reverse complement strand
TGCCGGCGGCAGCGGCATTTAACGGTGGCGACCCTGCCCACGTGGGGCGCGCCATACCTTCCGCCTCACGTATTGCGAGCCGAATGCGACGCCATGCGCGAGGCTATCACCGAAGCCATCCTCACCGTCCTTGGCGAGGCGGGAGTAATTGCCATCCTCGGCCACGGGTCGAGCTTGAAGCATTGGGATTCGCCCATCGACTACGTCCCCGAGTTTTCGGATGTTGACGTCCAGGTAGTGCTTCGAGACCCCGGCCTGTTCGATGATCACCTCGAGAATGCGCTCGCCATCCAGCGGCAATACGAACGCCGCTATGCCCAACGAAGGCCGACCTCGCGACACTTCCCCCGGCCGCAGATCATGGTCATCAACCGGCTCCTCACATCTCCAGAATTCCTCAGTGGGCCGCCGGGAACGGGTGCGACACTCTATGGCAAGCCGTTCGAGGAACTCCGCCCCCAACCTGACCCCAGGTTCGTTACGGAGGTCGATCGAAAGACGCTCCTGGGCGATGCGAACCGTCCATGGCTAGAGAATCTGCCTTCGCACATCATCGACCGGCCCGGGAAGTTCCTCTTCCAGCCTTTGCGCGACCTCTCGTGGCGGGTAGCGCCGCTGGCGCCGCGAGTTTTGAGCGTGCTCGGGGCGCGGTTCGAAGAGGCCTGGGGACAGAACCGCACCGGGTTAGTGCAAAGCCTGAACACGCACGGTCAGCCGGAGTTCGCCGATGCGTACGCTGGCTTCTACCTGGAGGGCTGGAACTTCTTCCTTTCCGGATATTCCGATGCAGACGCCGCTCGGCGGGCGCTGCTCGCCGGCCGTGACGTTCTCGAACGAGCGGTCGAGGTAGCTCGCTCGAATTGACTACTCGCCCTCCGAGGTTGAAACGAGGCATACAACGCTGCCCCCGTTCGCTAGACTTCGACGGCCTACTACCAAAGGAGTCCATCGCAACATGGCAATCGATTTTGAAATTCCCGCCGAGGCAAAGGCGATTCGCGAAAAGGTTCGCAAGTGGGTCCACGACGAGTGCATTCCCGCGGAAAAGGAACTCGAATCCCGGCCCTACAAAGAGGTCCTGAACGAGCTTCGAACGAAGGCCCGAGCCCAGGGCCTCTGGTGCCCGTTCATCCCCAAAGAATGGGGTGGGATGGGGCTCGGGCCACTGGCGAATGCACTCGTCCAGATGGAGCTGGGGGAGAGCCACCTCGGCGCCCTTTCGATGAACAGCCAGGGTCCCGATGACGCCACCATGCTGACGCTGCTCACCTACGGCACTGACTTCCAGAAAGAGAAGTTCCTCAAGCCGCTGCTCAATGGCGACAAGCGCGTCTGCTATTCGATGACTGAGAAAGCTGCCGGCGCCGACGCAACGGGCATGCGCACGAAGGCCGTCCGCGATGGCGATAACTGGCTATTGAACGGCGAGAAGTGGTTCAGCAGCGCCGCCAGTGCCGCCGATATCGCCGTCGTGATGGCCCGCACCGACGAAGATGCACCACGCCATCAGCAGTTCAGCACCTTCATCGTCGAGTTGCCCAACCCGGGCTATCAGATTGTGCGTGACATAAAGACGATGGCGATAGAGGGTCCGTTGAGCCACGTGATGGGTGGCGGACACGCAGAAATCAAGATCGATAACCTCGTCGTACCACACGAAAACCTGCTCGGCGGCGTCGGCCAGGGCTTCAACATGGGCCAGCACCGGCTCGCCTACGGCCGCCTTCGCCACGGCATGCACAACGTCGCAATGGCCCAGCGCGCGCTCGACATGGCGACAGCCCACGTGATCGAACGTGAAACGTTTGGCAAGCACCTCTCCGAGCGCCAGGGTGTCCAGTGGATGCTCGCCGACTGTGCCAGCGAACTCTACATCGCCCGCCTTATGCTCATGCACATCGCCTACAAGGCTGAGAACGGCATGGACCTCCGCAACGAAAACGGCATCGCCAAGGTCTTCATGGCGAACATGGTGCACAAGGTGGTCGATACCGCGATCCAGTTGCATGGCGCGCTTGGCTACTCGCAGGACACGCCGCTGGCCAGCTGGTACACCAGTATTCGCTCTCAGCGCCTCGTCGACGGCCCGGACGAAGTGCACCGCTGGACCACCGGCCGAAACGTCATCAAGGCATACCAGCGCGATGGCACCACAGCCAGCGCCTGCGGCGGCGACCTGCTCTAACCCGGATCGTCGAAGCCATCGGGCATGTGTCATTCTGCAGGGGCCGGGCTGCTGCCGGCCCCTGCAGAACGGCGTGGCAGGTCAGGTCCCGTACCTCCGCGCCCACGACCGCCCCGTTGCTTAGATGAAGAAGCCGAGCCCGAGCTGCCCCTTGATTCCATTGATCTCGCCAAGGTGCATGAAGCCGTGGGTCATCACCACCTGGCGGTACATCCGCCACTTCGGCATCTCGCCGAGCGGTTTCACCATCTGCATCTCTTCGAACTTTTCGAGGGGCACGGTCTTCAGGAATTCCAGGGCGCTTGTCCGGACATCGGCAAGATACTCGCGCAGGACGGCGTTCTCGAACTTCAGACCGCGAGCCGTTTCCATGTCCATTCCAGTGCCCTGGTCCACCTTCGGTAGCCCCATGCGCTCGGCGTAGCCCTTCTCGATCCAGACGGGCGGCTTGCGGTCCTGCATCACGAAGTTCGAAATGTTGTCCGTGGTGCGCGCCACATGCCAGGTGTTGAAACCTATGCTGACCGTCTTGCCGGCAGGCAAAAAGTTCGTCTGTTCATCGTTCAGATCCTTGATCGCCGTGTCCAGCCAGTCGGTCATTTGGTCGACGCCGTCTACCAGGATATCTCGTGCTTCCATGCGTGCGTTCCTCCGGTTTATGAACCCGGAGTGTAGATGCGGCCCAGGGTTTCCTCAAGCAACCGAAGCTCAAACGCCCGCCGATGCGTCTGGCTCGGGTTCAGGCGGCGGCATGTCCGGACGCCCACGTCATTTCGTTGTCGGCCGCGTGAGATCCTCCCTGGTCAGAACCCGTGCCAGTCCTCGCCGTACCCGATCGGCCTGCGCCACCAGCGCCGAGAGGGTCGCCATCGTCGGCACCGCCACACCGAGTGCCAGCGCCCGCCGTACCGGATTTGCGAGGATAGCTTCGGCCTCGAGCTCGTTCCCGAGCACGTAATCGATCGCCATGCTCGTCCGGTAGTCGCCCATCGTTTCGGTCAACGCGAACATCCGCGCGACCACCTCGTCCTCGTCGAGCCGTGCCGCTGATCCGTTCGCCGCGAGGTCGGCATTGCCGGCCGCGACCACTTCGCGCATCGCCCGCTCGGCAGTGGCCCGGAGCCCGGCATCGCCAACGATGGTCGCCGTGCCTATCCCGCCGCCCGCGACGCTGAGGCCATTGAACGGGATGTTCCAGCAGAGCTTCTCCCAGCGCGCGTAGCGAAGGTTCGGCGCGACCACCGTGTCGATGTTGGCACTCCGTAGCAGGGCGTCGAGTTCGGCATTTTGCGACTCATCATCCAAGGCGTGTCCGAGCGAAATGCGGCCATAGTCCAGGTGATGAATTACTCCCGGTTCGCCGCGATTGATGCAAACGAACGCCATGCCCCCAGACACCCGCTCGGCCCCGAACCATTCAGCGAAGTGCTCTTCGACGCCGAGCCCGTTCATCAGCGCCACGATGCGGGTATTCGGCCCAACGCTCGGGCCAACCAGCTCCTGCGCCGAACCGAGCGCCGTCGTCTTGAGCGAGCAGATAACCCAGTCCACCTCCCCGAGTTCGGCCGGGGAAGCTGCCACCGTGACGTCCGTAAGGTGGAAGTCTCCGTCGGGACTGAAGATGCGCAGGCCGTTGGCGCGAACGGCGTCAAGGTCGCGGCGGAGAAGGAAGCGGACGTCGTGGCCCGCCTGCGCGAGCCGGGCGCCATAGTAACCACCCACCGCTCCCGCACCGATTACCGCAATTCTCGTCACGGCTGGATTGTGTTAGCTGGCAGGCCGCACTGTCCAATGCCGGGAAAGGGATGCCGCTGTGCAACGTCACGGCTTAGCTCCCGAACGCGCGTGCCGTCCCAAAAAGAAACCCGGCCAGATGGCCGGGTTTCTTCGATCTCGCTTTCCTGCGCTTTCCGCTACTGAACGACGAGCGTCCCCGTCATTTCGACCGGATGCACGATGCAGTGGAAAGCGTAGGTTCCGGGCGCTGGCGCCGTGAACGTGAACTTTTCCTTGTAAGGACCGCCCTTAATTGGGGTTGAAACCTTGTCGCTGTCGCAGCCGTCGGTGCAGCCCGTCAGGAGCGGCCCGGAGGTCTTGTCGCCCGCGAAAATCTCCACGTTGTGCGGCGGCGATGCATCCTGGTTGTCGAACGTCAACGTGATTGGCGCTCCACCCGCAGCCGTCACCTTATTCTGCGTGAACTTCGTCCCCTTCGCGACAATTGTCGTGGCACCAGTGTCGCCGCCACCAGTGTCGCCACCGGCTGTGCTGCCGCCGCCCGCCGCACCAGGAACGGGCGCGCCATCCTGGATGACGAGTTTCCCCTTCATCTGGTCGGGATGCGCATCGCAATGGAACGCATATTCGCCGACGCCGGGTGTCTTAAAGGTGAAGTCTTCCTTGAATGGTCCACCCTTGAGTTCGGTTGCCACATCGCCTGTCGGGCAGCCCGCGGTGCACCCGGTCAGGCTCGCGCCACTCGTCGAGTCGCTCGCGAAAATATGGACGTTGTGAAACTGCGTATCCTTGTTTTCGAACTCAAGCGTGATTTCTGTGTTTGGCGGCGCGGTGATAGTCGAACCCACCGTGAACTTTGTGTTCTGCGCGACGATGACATTGCTTGCGGGGCCGGCAACAGGAGGCGTGCCTT
>JBATAT010000152.1:0-6592 GCA_049662005.1 Tepidiformaceae bacterium | reverse complement strand
CTGCCAGGACTGATACCAGCTCCCGAGCGTCTCGGCGGGTTCCATGGATCACCTCTCGCATGGAAGCCGACGGAAAGAGGTCGATGGCGATGGCCTGCCCCGGCTGCCAGGTGTTCGAGATCTGGAGGATTGCCGGCCCGCTGAGCCCGCGATGGGTGAAGAGCAGGTTCTCGCTGAAGGCCTCGCTGCCACAGCGCACAGTGACCTCCAGGGAAACACCGCTGAGCGACTGAAAGAAGCCAAGATCCTGTTTGGCGAAGGTGAACGGCACAAGCCCTGGCCGGCAGGTGACGCGGGGGAGCCCGAACTGCCCGGCAATCTCGTAGCCGAGGCCGCTGGCCCCGAGCTGCGGAATGGACAACCCGCCGGTGGCGACGACCAGCGATTCGCTGGCGATCGTGCCCTGGTTCGTCTCGATACGAAAGGCGTCGTCGCGAGTGACGGCGCCGATTGTGCAATTGAGGACGACATCGACGTTCGACCGGCGACATTCGACCAGGAGCATGTCGACGATCTGCTGTGCCGGGCCGTCGCAGAACAACTGGCCCAGCTTTTTCTCGTGGTAGGCGATACCGTGTGCCTCAACGAGCGCGATGAATTCCGAGGGCGGGTAGGCGGCCATCGCCGATCGGCAGAAGTTCGGGTTCTGCGAATAGTAGTGTTCAGGCTCGGCGAAGATGTTCGTGAAGTTGCATCGCCCGCCGCCGGAAATGAGGATCTTCTTGCCGACGGCATCGTTCCGTTCGAGGACGGCAACGGAACGCCCGCGGCGCCCCGCTTCGATGGCACACATCAGGCCGGCGGCCCCGCCGCCAAGCACCACCACGCCATAGCGCACGGGGCTACCCACCACCGAGTTCGGCGAGCGCGCGGTCGAGGTCGTCGGCGTTGCGGACCTCGCGCATAACGCGGAGGAACAGTCCGACATCCTGGGTCCGATCCCAGACCGCTTCGATCTTCGGGCCGATCGGGTTGGAGGATTGGGGGGTATCTGCGTAGGTGCCGTAGAACGCGAAATAGGCCTGGTTCAACTTGCGGATGCTGTAGCCGTTTGCGTTCAGGTACTCGCGTTTTTGTTCCATCAGTTGCTCGGCTTCCGCGACTTTGCCCGCCTTCAGCAGGTCATCGACCTGGAGCCGAAGTTCACGCATCTCCTTATTGAAATCAACGGTTGGGGCGGGCCGTGCGGGTGCACGCCCATCCTCACCGCTCGCAAAGGTCACCGGGTGCGCCTTTCGCACGAGGTTCGCGATTTCGCGGCCGGCGATGCTCGCAGTGGTTTCGTTGAGGGTCTCGGCGTCGCCTCCCGTACCCCACTGCTCGCCCAGCGGGAAGAAGGCGAGGTAGTGGTGGACCCACTCGTGCGAGGCCGTTTCGAGGATCGAGTCGTAGGTCCGGTCGTCACGAACGATGGCAGGATAGGCCGCGAGTCCACCGATCGAAATCACGATCGAAACCGTGTCGTTGTTCGTGGTTTTCGCTTCCAGGCGCTGAATATCTCGCAGGGTAAGGTCGTTCTTCAGGAGGGTGTCGCCCTCACGCTTGATGACATCCCGGGGTGAACGGACGAGAAGCTGCGGGGGGTTGGTCAGTTCGAAATCGACGGGCGGCCAGGTAATCTTCACCGAGTTGAAAATCGGGAGCCGGCGTTGCAGGCCCACGGAGGTCACGGCCTCATCGATATGGCGTTCCAACAGCCGTTCAACGTCGTTTTCGTAGGTTGCGCGCTCGTTGACCAGGGCCTCGATTGCCGACGCGTCGGGGTCCGGGTCCAGTTCGAGTGCCCGGATCTGGCTGGTGAGCCCGAAATACTCGGCAAGCGCTTCATCGCCAGCCTGGTCGTTTGGGTCGGGCCCTATCCCAAGGCGGGCGAAGACATTGTCCAGGAGGGTGTTCGCCTCCCAGCGCCAGAGCTGATATTCGTCCGAGCCAACAACACCCCGGGGCCAGAACGCGGAGAGTGCAAGGCCAAGGAGTGTGCCGGTGAGCATCGCGGCGATCAGCAGCAGCACCCACGACGGCGGCTTCCACGGCCGCAGTTCGACATCTCCCGCTTCGACGAGTCTCATCCCCACGACCCTAGCCTAGCGTGACGAGGGGCAAGAGACCGGACGCTACTCTTCCTTACTCTTGAAGAGCCAGGCAAGGTCGTATTCCTGGTTGAGTTCCGGCAACAGACCGACGATCTCGAGGCGTTTGTAGAGCTCGGCGCGCATCGCCTCGCGGGGCTTCGGATCACCGTGGGTGAGGAAGATAGCCCGCGGACGCTTTGGCTGGGCTTCGATCCACTGAAACAGTTCGTCGCGGTCCGCATGCGCGGAAAGCCCGTGGAGGTCGACCACCTGCGCCGCTACGACGACATCCTGGCCGTGCACGCGGATGGTCCGCTTGCCATCGACCAGGTCGCGCCCACGCGTTCCAATCGCCTGGTAGCCAACGAGGGCGATGAGGTTTTTCGGATCAGGAGCGAGACGGCGAAGGTGATGAAGGACGCGCCCGCCGGAGAGCATGCCGCTCGATGAGATGATGATTCGGGGACCCGACATGCTGTTGAGTTCGATCGATTCCTTCGTGCTCCGGTGGAAGCGGACGTTCGTGGGGAAGAGTGTCTTCGAAGTGGTATTGGGGATGTCCTGATCGAGCGATTCGGAGGTGAGGTAGCGGTTGTAGATGGCGGTGACATCCGAAGCCATCGGCGAATCGACGTGGATGGGGATGTCCTTCATCCGGCCATCGTGGATGAGCGTTCGCAAGATGAGCGCAACGAGCTGGGCACGTGCAACGGCGAAGGACGGGATAAGGATCGTGCCGCCACGTTTGATGACGGGGTTAAAGGCCGCCTCCATCTGGTCTTCGATCGGCTCGGCATCGTGGCTGCGGTCCCCGTAGGTGGATTCGAGCACGAGCACATCGCATTCCGGCAAGGGATCCGGGTCGCTGTGCAGCGGCATGCCGAATCGGCCAACATCGCCACTGAAGACGAGCTTCGCCGTGCCTTCAGAAGTCGAGCAATCGAGTTCGATCATGGCGGAGCCGAGGATGTGACCGGCGTTGAGGAAGCGAGCCGTCACGTTCTTCGCGACGTTCAGCGGCGTGCGATACGGCACCGGTTTGATGAGATCGAGGGCACGTTCCACGTCTTTCGACGTGTAGAGCGGCAGTGCCGGCTTGTGCTTGCTGAAGCCCTTACGGTTCGCATATTCGGCATCCTCTTCCTGCAGCTTCGCTGAATCGAGGAGAAGGATCCGGACCACTTCGGCTGTAGCCGGGGTGCAGTACACAGGACCGCGAAAGCCCTCTTTCACCAGTTTCGGCAACCAACCCGTGTGGTCGATATGAGCGTGCGTGAGCAATACAGCCTCAGGGGCGGTGGGGCGAAACGGTGTGGGGAGCCAGTTCAGTTCGCGCAACGGCTTGATGCCCTGGAACATTCCGCAATCGACAAGAACCGCCGTGTTGTCCGCGTGGACCAGGTACTTCGAACCGGTGACGGTTCCGGCGGCGCCGTGAAACCCGATGGAGAGGCTCACTGCCGGTCCCAGGAAGGTGCATCGGTGCCGCGACGGAGCCACTCGAGAACGAACGGATTGTGCGCTCGTTCGAAGGCGATGGTGGTCTCTTCCATGTGGCCGGGGAGGACGGTGGTGTCGTCCGGGAGGGCGAGCAACTGCTCGCAAATGCTCTTCATCTCCTGGTCGAGGCTGCCACCGGGCAGGTCCGTTCTTCCGATAGACCCGCGGAAGAGGGTGTCACCGCTGAAGAGCATGCCTTCTTCGGCGTAGTAGCTCACGCTCCCCGGCGTGTGGCCGGGCGTTTCGATGCAGCGCAGGCGGAGTCCATCGACTTCGACGATATCGCCGTGGATGACGAAGTTGTCCGGGTCGGGTGGTCCCTGGCTGAGGTCGATTCCAAATCTGGCCGCAGCGCCTTTCCAGCCGTTGCGAAGGAGGTCCAGGTCCGATTGGTGGAGGAGGAACTTCGCACCGGTGGCCGCGTGGACTCCGTGGACGCCCATCACGTGATCGATGTGGGCGTGGGAGTTCGCAATGTACTTGATCTCGACTCCCATATCCCGGGCGAGGGCGAGGATCTCGTCCGGCTGATCTCCCGGATCGATGCAAATTGCTTCGCGGGTGCGACGGCTTCCGACTACCCAGCAGTTTTCCTGGAACACGCCGACAACGATGCCGCGGACCATGAGTTCGTTCGCTACTTCCATATCATGGATTCTCCCCGCCCGGTTCGCGGATGTCGAACGCAGTCTGTAGTCCGCCGCTCCGATATAACCGCAGAGTGGATTGGCCGACTGCCATTGCGATCGTAGTGCTGGCAGCGACGGCGGCGCTTATCCAGGCGCTTGCCGGGTTCGGTTTTTCGCTCTTTATCGTGCCCTTTCTCGCCATCCTCATTGGTCCGCGCGATACGGTGCTGCTCGCGAACCTCATGTCGACCTTCGGATCGGGGACGCAGTCGCTCTATCTCCGCCGCTCGGCCGACCGGAAGACAGCGGGGGTTCTGCTCATCGGGTCGCTGATGGGGATGCCGCTTGGCCTCGCGATACTGTTGCTGCTCGACCCGAAGCTGCTGCAACTGGGCATCGCACTCAGCGTCATTCTCTTCACGATAGTGATGATGCGCGGACTCGCGCTGCACCGGGCAGGGACTGCTGGCGACATCCTCGCGGGATTCATCAGCGGGATCCTGAACACGAGCACGAGCATGTCGGGTCCGCCAGTCGTTCTCTACCTGCAGGGCCGGGGATTTCCGCCGCTCCAGTTCAGGGCAACGATCACCACGTACTTCGCGATCACTTCGGCGATCGCGGTAGCATTGCTGCTCGCAACCGGGAACGCGAAGCCTTACGTGTTCGTTGCGTTCGCGCTCTCGTTGCCGGCGATCTTTTTCGGTCAGCGCATGGGGAATGTGCTTTTCGAACGGGTGCATGTGCTCCTTTTCCGGCGGCTCGTCTTCGCCATCCTGATCCTCAGCGCGCTTTCGGCGATTGTAGGCGCGGTGCGGTAGTGCCAGCGCCTAAGTGGTGGACACAATCCGGCGCTACGGATCTGCGGTGGTCTGGTGGTGGGTCAGGGTTCAGCCGCCCTGGGTTTCCGCTGCGATGCGGTAGGGGTTACTGGCGGCGTTCAGGGCGGTGAGTTGTTCTTCGGAGAGTTCGAGGTCGAGTGCCGGCAGTTGGTCGGCGAACTGTTCGGGGCTGTTTGCACCGACGATTGGCGCGGTGATGCCGGGGACGGTGAGCTGCCAGGCCAGCGCCACAGCCGATGGTGTCGTCGCGTGGGCGAGGGCAACTTCCCTGAGCTTTGCGAGGACCACCCAGCCCTCATCGGTGAAGTATTGCTTGGCGGCGCCGGACCGCTGGCTGCGGACACGCTTGCCATCCTTCACGTATTTTCCGGTCAGGAATCCGCCGGCGAGCGGGCTGTATGGAATGACGCCAAGGCCGTGGTCGACACAAATGCTCGCGAGTTCAGATTCATACTCGTTTCGGTGGACGAGGCTGTGGTGGGGTTGGAGTGTCATGTACGCCGGCAGGTTGTGCTTCGAGGCGGTCTCCAGTGCTTCCGTTAGCAGATGGGGAGGGTGGTTCGAAGCGCCGATGTAGCGAACTTTGCCTGACTTCACGAGTTCCTCGAAAGCGCGGAGTGACTCTTCGATGGGTACGCTTTCATCGAACCAGTGGGCCTGGTAGAGGTCGATGGTTTCGACCTGGAGGCGTCGGAGGGAGTCCTCGCAAGCTCGAATGATGTGGTCGCGACCGAGTCCGTCGCCATCTGGGCCATCCCACATTCGACCGCGAAGTTTGGTCGCGATAACTACGGAATCCCGATTGGTTCGCGCTTTCATCCAGGTGCCGATGATGACCTCGGCGCCGCCGCCCTTGTTTCCGGGAACCCAGTTGGAGTAGATGTCGGCGGAATCGATGAAGTTGCCGCCGGCTTCGAAGAACGCATCGAGTACGGCGAACGAGGCAGATGCATCCGCCGTCCAGCCGAATTGCATCGAACCCATGCAGAGGCGCGAAACCTGGAGGCCCGTTCGGCCGAGCGAAGTTTTTTCCATGCGGGGAGTGTAGCTTCCGTGCATGCGCCGGACGAACGTCCGCGGGCTTCGGTACACTCGAGGAATGGCAAGGCTTCGATTTGTCTGCAACCCGGTGGAGCAGTTCATCGCGTGGGAGCTCCCCGATTGGGTGAAGCGCCAGGGCGTCGCGGATCTCACGGCAGTCGAGGTCGAAGTTCTGCATCCGGACCGGGAGATGGACGGCTAGTGCCGGTGGTGTGGCGGGCGGCAGAACGAAGTGGTGACGATCGAGAACGGGCGCCTCTCGTAGCGCGTCAAACTGACTCGTTTGTGGTTGAATGCGCGGCACGATGTTCGAATCCGTGCTGATCGCTAACCGCGGAGAAATCGCCGTCCGCATCACGAAGACGCTGCAGCGGATGGGCGTGCGTGCGGTTGTGGTCGCATCGATCCCGGACCGGCGCAGCCTGGCCGTTCGCACCGCGGATGCGTGGGTGTTGCTCGAAGGGTACTCGGCAGCGGAAAGCTACCTGGACATCGATGCCGTCATCGC
>JBATAT010000151.1:0-5264 GCA_049662005.1 Tepidiformaceae bacterium | reverse complement strand
CTCGCTATTGCCGAAAGGCTCTCCGATTTCTCGATTTCCGGCGCACTCGCCGTTGTGGATTCCTACGACCGCGTCCTCGAACAACTGCGAGATTTCCCGTTAAGCGGGCAGGCTTCCCCAGTTGCTGTGGGAATGCGCGTTATCCGATCTGGTGTCTACCGGTTCCTGTACTTTGTCAGCGAGGATCGTGTCGTCTTGGCCCGTATCCTCGATGGGCGCGGCCAGCACGATCTGCCTTAGCCCGGTCCGTCCCTCGATGCGAGGTGGGCAGCCCACATCGCGTCTCGTTTGCGCGCGCCCTTGCTATAACCCCACTGGGCGAAGAGCAACGGACCGAAGAACTGGGCGAGGAAGTAGCCCCCCAGCAGGAGTTCGGCGAACGCGACCGCCGGGTGGCCGAGGATGCCCGGCCCCCACATGACCATCACAATGAAGATGACCGACGCAGTGATGAGCCCGGTGAACGCGCCCGTGTGAACCCAGCGTGCCTCGGTCGACATCTTCGCCTTGTAGGCGAGGAGCACATCCTGGGGAATCTCGGAAACGGTTGGTCTATCCACGGTGCGCGTCTCGCAGAACGGGCAGCGGGCATCTTCCTTTCGCAGGCGTGCGTAACAGAAGCCACAGTACCGCCCGGCCGCCGGCACGAGGTGGTCGAGCCGCTCCTCCATCTTCTCCTGCAACCGTTCGAGGTATGGGTAGGGCGTTTCGTATCCCGCGGTTCCCTTGAGTTCGGGTTTTGCGGTCAGGCCGGTGGATTCTGACATCGAGATTCAGTGTATCCCCGGGCTTCGAACTGAACAGTCAGGATGCCACGTAGCGGTCGGCAAAATCCTGTTCGTTGAGAGGTGCCCCGTGTCGGCGCTCGCTCACCTGGAGTTCCATGCGGGTGAGTTGGGCGAGCCCCTTGCGCGTATCACTCGCAACCCGCGCCTTGTCCTGGCGCTTCAGGCGCAACTTGAAAAGCCAGTAGGTGAACGATTGCCAATCAAAGTAGGAAACGTCGTGGCGCAGAAGGACGCCCGTTTCCTGGTAATAGTGAGCGAAGAGATCGTCACGGTTCAGCCCGTAGACGCGCTGGTACATTGTTTCATCAGCGCGAAGGTCTGCTCCCCAGGCGCGGGAGCGGCCCTCCTTGTGGATTTCCTCTTCGATCGAAAGCTGAAGCGCTCCTTCGACGAGTACCCCGTAGAGGAAGTTCAGGTGAGCGGTATGCTTGGCCTTGCCGAGGCGGGCGGCGAACTCGTGGTCATCGATGTCGAGCGGCCAACGGTTCTCCCAGATCAGGGCGTCGCGTTCTTTCGCCGGTACAAGGTCGGGCACTTCATCGAGGAGGCGTTCGGCCAGAAGCAGCCAATCGAAGGCCTCTCCCCGAATGAGGTAGTTGAACGTCCGGCTGCCGATCTGTTCGCTCGGCGTACGCCAGCGGGCAACACCATCGAGGAGGGCTTCGAACCAGTGTTCGCCATCGAGAATGGCCTGGCGCAACCGAAAGACGACTTCTTCGGGCGCGGGAAGCCGAGGCTGGTCATCGATTTCACCTTCGAAAAGGGGCGGCGGTTCAGTCTGCGTTGTCACTCGGTTTCCCATGGTAGCAAACCGTGCAACAGCTTCCAGCGGGCGAAATCCCCGGCCAGTTAACGAACGCAAACCATACAAAGACTGAAGCGACCCGTGTGCCGATTGCTCTGATGGTGGCCGAGCCTCAGCGCCACGCCCTTCTCTGCCGACTCAGGCTGGCTCGATCGTTGCGGTCAGTCCACTCGATTCGAGCGCATCGCGGTAGTGTTCGGCGGCTTCTTTCGGGCACTCGATGACGGTTGCTTCGCCATGGTGGTGCGCGATGAACATGATTTCCGTGGCCGCTTCGAAATCCAGCGAGGGCACGCAGCGCATCAGGCTCAAGACGACGTGATCCATCGAATTGTGGTCGTCGTTGTGGAGGATGACGCGGAATGGTGGGATCAGTCGCGTGAGCGCTTCTTTGTCGATCACCGTTCCCGGGAGGGTGGGCGCCTGGCTCATCGGTGCAGCGTACTCCAGCCGGCCGGCCGCGTTCGATGCCGGGCTTTGGTTGGCCATCGAGTCGAGAGTATTTCTCGCGGGATTTCCCTGAGAGACAGCCAAAGCCATGCAGTTCACGATCCCGTGGCAATGCACGAGTCGCATACCCGAACCGGCGACCCTTATACGCTGCCCGCAGACCCGGCGACGCGACGGCTCGCCATCAACACCCTCGCCTACCGCGCCATCGCCCAGAAGCGCGAGGTGCAACTCGATGATGTGCTTGGCGACGACGATTCCCAGTTGCTTTCGGATCTCATGTCCATGCTTGCCAACGAAACGAACAGCCAGTTGATGCTCACCGAGCACCTGTTGAAGGCGGGATGGGCATGGGAACGAATCCTCGCGGCCGTCTGGTACAACGAGGAATTCCTCCGCTCGGCCGCCAACCGCGACTAATCGCGCTCTCGCCGAGCTCT
The DNA here is from genome assembly GCA_049662005.1 of Tepidiformaceae bacterium. GTDB lineage: Bacteria > Chloroflexota > Dehalococcoidia > Tepidiformales > Tepidiformaceae > Amarobacter. The sequence continues at coordinate 2,781 of JBATAT010000151.1, read as the reverse complement.
ACGCGGTTCGCAACCCGGAGAAACTGATGCGGGCGGGTAGGAAGGTCACGACACGAGGTCGAGTCCAAGCCGGACCGCCGATTCCCGCAAGCGGCTGAGAAACTCGGCCCCCATTCGAAGGCCATCGGGGTATTCATCGTCCCGATCCCAGCGCCATGCTGAAACCATTCCCAACATCAGTGCGCGGCAGATTGCGACCAAGCGTGGGTCCGCCTGCCGGTAGCACGCGCCCACCTCCTCGGGGACGTGGGCGAGGTCGAACTCCACGGGTCCCCGGCAGACGGTTTCCAGGTCGATGAACAAGAGGCCCTTCTTCGTGTTCAACAGATTGCCTGGGTGCGGCTCGCCGTGGAGCAACTGCTCAGGAGCACCGTGTTCAGTCGCTAACCGGCTCAGCGTTCGCAACGCGTCGCCAAGGAACTTCCGGTCGTCCTCAGCGAGTCCTGGCGTTCTTGCCGGGCTATCAACGAGCTGCTCCGCCTCCGCGACGCGGTCGGTGAAATGCGGGACCGGGTAGTCAACCTGCCGCATGCCCGCATGCAATGTCTCGAGCGCACGGGCGTAGTCAGCGGGCGCTATCTCCGCGGGGGTGACGGGTTCGTAGTACGTCCAGAACGTGATTGCGAAGCCGTCTCGCAGGTCGACTCGCGGTTCAACCCGGGGATCAAGATCAGCGACCGGGCACCTCGCTTCCGCCAGCCGCCGGGCAACCTCCACTTCGAACAAGGCACTGGCTTCTAAGGACGCCGGGGCGACCCGCGCGAACACGTCGCACGGCAAGAGGTGGACGGCAAGGCGGTTCGAGTTCTGGAGTGCGACGGCATCGTCTGCTCGCAAACCGGATTCCGAGGCACTCGACCGTGCGGCGGCCAACGCGGAAGGAAGCTGAGACGTGTGCATGGTGGCGGTTCCTCGTGGGGTACTCTCGAACTTGTAGTCTATGCGAACCCAGGCGTCGCCCCCGTCTCCGGTGCGGTTCGCTTCTCCCTTCTCGCGTCTGCCTCTACCATCCGGCGAATGGGCCCGCGAATCCTGATCATCTGCCGCGGTTACCTCGGCAGCCACATGTCGGCCCCGGGCATCCGGGCTACCGCCCAGGCGCGTGTTCTCGCGACGAATGTCCCCGGTGCGAGGGTCACGCTCGCGGGCACGAACCTCGATTTCGAACAGCCGGACGATGGGGCTTACACCGTCACTCGCTGGAGCGCCCGCAACATCCTCCAGCTGGTCGCGACGCACGACATCATCGTCTCTTCGATGCTGCCGCCACACGTCGCGGGATTCTTCCCATGGAAGCGTTTCGTCGTCGACCTCTTCTCGCAGTATGCGATGGAGTGGATGGAAATCGGCATGCAGCACTACGAGGGCCGCCACCGGAAAGCCTGGGTGCAGCGCACGCGCGCCGTCCTTGGCATGCAGCTGACCTTCGCGGATTTCGTCCTCACCTGTAACGAGCGCCAGCGGGACAGTTACGTGGGCATGATGATTTCGCTCGGGTTGATCTCTCCGCGCGTTTACGAGGCCGACCCCACGCTGCGGACCTACATCGATTCCGCCCCGCACGGCATTCGCGCTGAATTGCCGATCCATGCCGAGCCGGTGCTGCGCGGCGTGCGCGAGGGCTTCGGAAAAGACGACAAGATCATCATCTGGAACGGCGGCATTATCCAGTGGTACGACCCGGCGACGCTCCTCGAAGCGCTCCGCATTCTTGGCCGGGACGACGTCAAGCTGTTGTTTCTCGGCGCCACCTATCCCGGTATCAAGGAGTTGGGCAAGGGCGTCCGTTTCCAGGATGCGAAGGCGATCGCCGCTCGCAACGGGCAACTCGATCGCACGGTCTTTTTCGAAGAGGGCTGGGTCTCCCACGAGGTGGCAAAGCAACACGTACAGGAGGCGGACATCTCGGTCTGCTGCTACTTCGATAACCTCGAGACGCGTTACAGCCACCGGACGCGATTCGTCGACCTTATCTGGGCCGAACTTCCCTTCATCTGCACGCACGGCGATGTGCTGGCCGAGGAGGTCGAGCAGAACACATGGGGCATCGTGGTACCGGAGGAAGACCCGGCCGCACTTGCCATCGCGATCGAGAAGCTCATCGATGACCGCGAGTTCCACGCCGAATGCAAGGCCAATCTCGCCGCCTCGCGAGCGAGCCTCCAGTGGGACCAAACGATGAAGCCGCTCATCCGCTTTTGCAGCGAAACTGGCGCAACGCTCTCGCCGAAGTGGGAGCGCATCCCGGGTCTCATCCAGCGAATCACCACCTACGTCGCCCGGCGGGCGATCTTCAACGTTTATGACAAGCGATTGAAGGAAGAGCACGACAGGCGGGAGAAACGAGAGGAAAGAGAAAAGGAGGCAGAGGAAAGAAAAAAGGAGAAAGAGGAAAGAGCCGGAGGGATGGCATGATGACGGCGCACAGGTTCGAAGACTTGATCGCCTGGCAGAAGGCGCGGGACCTATCGCGCGAAATCTACCGTATTACGAGTGTTGCGCCGTTCCAACACGACAGGGCACTCGTAGACCAAATCCGTCGATGTGCGGTCTCTGTGATGTCGAACGTTGCCGAGGGTTTCGAACGCCAGGCCTCGCTCCCAGAGTTCAGCCACTTCCTCTCGATTGCGAAAGGCTCCTGCGCTGAACTTCGATCCCAGTTGTACGTCGCACTCGACGCGAAGTACATCGACGAAGCGACTTTCGATACGTTGCGCTCCGCATCCGAAGAAGTCTCACGCGTAACCACTGGCCTACGGACCGCCGTTCAACAAAGGCGCA
>JBATAT010000150.1:0-8833 GCA_049662005.1 Tepidiformaceae bacterium | reverse complement strand
TAGCGAGCCGCGACTGCATCGAGCCAGCCGATGCGCCGGGGGCGGCCCGTCGTCGTTCCATACTCGCCGCGGCCGAACTCGCGCCCGTGGTCGCGCAGGATATCGGCGGTCTCATCGAACAGTTCGGTGGGGAAGGGACCGTTGCCCACGCGCGTGCAGTAGCTCTTGAAGACGCCAACGACGCGTTGGATGTCGGTCGGCCCGATGCCGACACCGATCGCGGCACCGCCGCTGGAGCTGCTTGGGACGCTCGAGGTGACGAACGGGTAGGTTCCATGGTCCAGGTCGAGCAGCGAGCCCTGTGCGCCTTCGAGGAGGACGTACTCGCCCCGCCGGTGCGCTTCGATGATCGTGTCCTGGACATCGGCGATGTGCGGAGCCAGGCGCGCGCCATACTCGCGGTACCGCTGGAAGCACTCATCGAAATCGAGCGCCTCTCCGCCGAAGACGCGAGTGATGACGCGGTTGGCGTACTCGAGCGAGGACTTCATCCGCGGGCCGAGGTCTTCGGCGCGCAAGAGATCGGCGACACGAATGCCCCGCCGCGCAACCTTATCGATGAAGCACGGCCCAACGCCCTTGCCCGTGGTCCCGATGGCGCGATCGCCACGGGCTTCCTCATCGAGCTTATCGAGGGCGATGTGCCACGGCATAATCAGCTGGGCGCGATCGCTCAGAACCAGCCGGCTGGTATCGATCCCGTTCGCCTGGAGGCGTTCGATTTCACCGATAAGGACAGCCGGGTCGACGGCCACGCCATTCCCAATCACACAGGTCTTTTCGGGATAGAAGATCCCGGCGGGGACGAGGTTCAACTTGAACTCGCCCCGCTCATTCACGATCGTGTGGCCGGCATTGTTCCCGGCACTGTAGCGAGCGACAACTTTGGCTTTGCGCGCAAGGAGATCGACGATTCGGCCTTTGCCTTCGTCGCCCCATTGCCCGCCTACTACGACGACAATAGGCATTAGACACACTCCGGGCCCCTTTTGCCGGGGCCCGTTGATTGATTTTACAGAACTTCCCGCCAGGCAGCGAACTTTTCGGTCCGCCAGTGGTGCTAGCGCGAGCCCCGGAGACGTGGGTCGAGGACGTCGCGAAGGGCGTCGCCGAACATGTTGAAGCTGTAGACAGCGAGGAAGATGGCCATACCGGGGAAGATCGCGAGGTGCGGGTAACGAACCAGTGCCTCGCGCGCTTCATTCAGCATGCGGCCCCAGCTCGCGGTTGGCGGCTGCACACCGTAGCCGAGGAAGGCCAGCGCTGATTCGGTCAGGATGGCGCCACCGATCTGGATCGAGGCCGAGATGAGCACGACCGCGAAGACGTTCGGGAAGATGTGCCGCGTCATGATCCGGATATCCGAAGCACCGACGACCCGGGCCGCTTCGACATATACGTTCTGCTTCGCCGAAATCGCTGCACCCCGGATAACCCGGGAAGAACCAAGCGAAACGAGCACACCCAGCGACACCGCTATCCGGAACACCACCTCACCGGTTGGGTCTAACCCGAGAAGGTCTGAAATGAACTGCGGTGGAAACTGCGTGAGCGTGGTCACCACGAGGATGATGAAAATCAAGCCGGGGAGCGCAATCCCGATATCGACGACTCGCTGGGCGATGATATCGACCCAGCCGCCGAAGTAGCCCGAGATGGTGCCAATCAGCGATGCAAGGACGGCAGCCACGGCGACGACCATGAATCCGATGATGATCGAGGTGCGGGCGCCATAGATGATGCGCGAGTAGACGTCGCGTCCAAACTGGTCGGTACCGAACCAGTGGGCGGACGACGGGCCCTGGAGGCGATCGAGGATCGGTGGCGGCGATGGGTTCGGGTTCTGGTTGGTGAAGAGGAATGGCGCAATCGCCATCACCAACAACAGGATGACAATGAACCCGCCGAACGCGCCAAGCGGCTTGTGCCGGATGAACCGGAAGAGGCCGACGCGGAATTTCTCGTGGAAAGGCACTTCGCGGCGGAGTGCGTATTCCTCCAGGACAATCGTTTCGCTTTTGCTACTCATCTAGTTGTACCTAATTCGAGGATCGAGCACCGAGTAGACGAGGTCGACACCAAGGTTGGCGAAGACAACGACCAGTGCGACAAGAACGTTGATGGCCTGGATCACCGGGTAGTCCAGCTGGTTCACCGCGGAGATGTAGTAGCGGCCCATCCCCGGGATTGAGTAGACAGTCTCGATGATGACGGTGCCGCCAACGAGAACAGGGAGCTGAAGCCCAACGACGGTGACGACTGGAATGAGTGCGTTACGCATCACGTGGCGGGTGATAATCACGCGTTCGGTGAGGCCCTTCGACCAGGCCGTGCGGACGTAGTCCTGGCGGAGCACTTCAAGCATGGTCGAGCGGGTGAATCGCATCACACCGCCGGAAAGACCCGCTCCCAGGATGAGCGCCGGCATCCAGATCATTTTGAAGTTGCCAATCGGGTCATCCGAGAGACCGATGTACGTACCCGGTGGAACCCCCCAGGTGAAGTACCGGCCAGCCATCGTGATTAACATCAGGCCAACCCAGAAGCCGGGTAAGGCAAGCAACGAGATCGCAAAGCTCCGGGCGGCGTAGTCGATCACCGTATCCTGGCGAATGGCGGAAATGATCCCGACCGGGATTGCGATCGTCAACGAAAAGATGATCGCCAGGATGCTGAGCTCCAGCGTCACCGGGAGGCGGCTTTCGAGTTCGCTGACCACTGAGCGGTTGCTGATGATCGACTTGCCGAAATCGAACCGGGTGATGTCGCCGAGCCAACGCACATACTGCGTCGCGATGTTGCCATCGAGGCTGTACTCCTTGCGGAGTGCTTCCTTTGTCTCGAGATCGCCCGCACCGAAGTCCCCGAGGATCTGGTCGATGACATCGCCCGGGACGGACCGAACCATCACGAACACCACGAACGTGACGCCTAGCAGCGTAGGAAGCATGAGGAGGAGTCGCCGAAGAATGTAGCGTTGCATGGTGGTTTGCTCCGACTGTTTGGGACGCAAACCCGGGGGCGCTCACGCGCCCCCGGGCTGCAGGTTACTTGGCGGTCTGACCTAGGACTTCCAGTAGAACGGGGTGACTTCCGTCGCTCCGCCGTACGCCTTGGTGGACCAGGTGTCGTAGTTGTTCAGGTTCGGCTGGCCGGCCCCGAAGCTTGTACCAGATCCTGCGACGCTTGGGATGTAGAACATGCTTTCAGCGTTCTTGATCTGGGCCTGGGCGAAGAGTTCCTTGCGCTTCTCCTCGTCGAGTTCCACAGAGATGTCTTCGGCGAGTTTTGCCATCGCCGCGTCCTTGATCTTGCTGTGGTTCTGCGGGTTGTCGGTGAAGAATCGGGTGATGTACGAACCGGCCTCCGGGAACGGAGTCTCGTAGCCGTAGGCGATACCCGAGAAGTTGCCGATGAACGTCTGGGTAATGTACGTCGACGAGTAGTCCTGGACTTCGACGGTGGTCTTGAATCCGGCGGAGTCGAGGTAGGAAGCGGTCGCTTCGGCGATGTCGTTGAAGGACTTGCCGTAGCGGTTCGCAGCGTACTGGTACTTCGCCGGGACGCTCGCGACGCCAGCTGCATCAAGCAGCTTCTTGGCTTCGGCAGGATCGAATTTGAAGTACTTGGCAGCGTCGCCCATCTTGGCGCCCTTGGGATCGATCCACCAGGCGGTCTCGCCCGAAGGGATGATGTTGTGCCAGTTGGATTCAACCTTCAGGCCAGCATCGCGAAGCTTCTTGATGTTGTAGCCGAGTTCCAGGAGCGAATCCCGGTCCATGGCCATCGAAGCCGCCTGGCGGACGCGCGGGTCCTTGTTCCATGGCGAATCTGCGTTCGGGTCGAAGTAGACGAAGCTCAGGGTTGGGCCCGAGCGAGCGTTGATCTTCGCGCCAGAGATCTGCTTGAGCGTGTCTGGCAGGTCGTCCGGGTTGATGTCCGAGACGTCGAGGTTGCCGGCCCGGAACTGGGCGAGGCGGTTCGCGTACTCGGGAATGATGGCGGTTTCAACGCCGTCGAGGAATGGTGCCCCGGCTGTGCCACCGAGGTGCCACTTCGGGTGTCGAACGCTCGACCACTTCACGGACGGCTGGTACTCCTTGAGCATCCACGGGCCGCTGCCGATGGACGTCTTCGCCGGGTCGAACCCGCCGCTGAAGGCTTCCTTCGGAAGCAGGTAGAGGATGTTCGAGTCCGCCAGGACATCGAGGAAAATCGCCGATGCCTTCGAGAGCGTGAAAACGATCGTGCTGTCGTCCGGGTATTCGACCTTATCGATGGGCGCCGAGGCCTGGGGCTTGTTCGGCGATTCCTTCGAGGATGCGCGGTCGTAGCTGGCCTTGACGTCTTCCGACGTCATCTTCCGGCCACCGACCGGCGCCATGTCGTGGAAGAAGACGTTGTCCTTGAGCTTGACGGTCCACTTCAATCCATCGGGCGAAGCTTCTGCCGAGGCGGCGGCATCGGGCGTCGGGCGAACCGAGCCGTAAGGGATACCAGGGCCGGCCTTGTACATGAAGAGGCGGCTATAGAAATACGCCGCATAGCCCTTCGTGAGGAAGCTGATGTTCCCGTAGGGGTCGATTGTGGGCGGATCGCCGGTGGCGTAGGTGTTGTAGGTGCCACCCTTCTTGACTCCGGCAAACGGGTCAGTCGGGGTCGCGGTTGCGTTCGCTCCCGCGGTTGCAGTGCCGAGCGCCGTTGGGCTGCTGCCCGAATCGTCGTCATCGTCATCGCCGCAGCCCACGAGGGCGAGGGCGCTCGCGCCCGCGCCCGCTGCTACCGCTCCACCAAGGAAGCGGCGGCGGCTCTTTCGCTCGCGCCAATAATTGTCCCAATAGTTATCTGCCATAGATTCCCCCTGCTTTCTCTTGTGCTGCTGACTGTACGTTGCAGACACTGCGATAGGATTGGCCTATCTGCGCCATACGTAGGTATAGCCTTCGGCACAGATCTACCTGCCGCCCGGTTCAGTGTCAACCATTTCGGTGACACGAACCATTGGCGGGCAAGGCAGGATCCGAAGGCCATTCGGGTCAGTCAGCACATCGAGAAGCGGCTGGGCCGAAGCTTCGTTATGACTTCCAGTAGAAAGGTGTCACCTCCGAAGGCCCGCCGTAGGACTTGGTGGACCAGGTATCGTAATTCATCAGGTTCGGCTGGCCCGCCCCGAATCCGGTACCGGCGCCGGCCACGTTTGGAATGTAGTACATCCCCTCTGCGTTCTTAATCTGGGCCTGCGCGAAGATCTCTTTCCGCTTCTCTTCGTCCAGCTCCACCGCGCAGTCCTCTGCGAGTTTCGTCATCGCCGGATCCTTTATCTTGCTGTGGTTCTGGGGGTTATCCGTGAAGAAGCGCGTGAGGTAGTTCCCTGCTTCCGCGAACGGCGTTTCGTAGCCGAACGCGATACCGGAGAAGTTCCCGATAAACGTCTGGGTGATGTACGTCGAGGAGTAATCCTGGATTTCCGTGCTCGTCTTGACGCCGATAGCATCCATGTAGGCGCCGCTGGCCTCGGCGATATCGTTGAAGAGCTTGCCGTAGCGGTTCGCGGTGTACTGGTACTTGGCGTCGAGGCCGCTCGCGAAACCGGCTGCGTCGAGCAGCTTCTTGGCTTCGGCGGGATCGTACTTGAAGTACTTGGCCGCATCACCCATCTTCGCGCCCTTGGGGTCGATCCACCATGCTGTCTGGCCGGCCGGGATCAGGTTATGCCAGTTTGATTCGACCTTCACGCCAGCATCGCGAAGCTTCTTGATGTTGTAGCCGAGTTCGAGGAGGTCGTCCCGGTTCATCGACATCGAAATTGCCTGGCGGACGCGCGGGTCCTTGTTCCAGGGCGAATCCGGCTTCGGGTCGAAATACGAGAAGCTGAGGGTCGGGCCTGTTGTGGCGTTTATCCTGGCGTTCGGAATTTGCTTGATCGTGTCCGGCAGATCGTCCGGGTTGATGTCCGAGAGATCGAGGTTGCCAGCCCGGAACTGGGCGAGCCGATTGGCGTATTCGGGGATGATTGCAAGGTCGAAACCATCGAGGAATGGCGCACCCGAGGTGACACCCATATGCCAATTCGGATGGCGAAGCCCACTGACCTTCACCGATGACTGGTACTCCTTGAGTACCCAAGGCCCGCTCCCGATAGCTGTCTGGGCCGGATCGAAGCCACCGCTGAAGGCTTCCTTCGGGAGGATCCAGAAGATGTTCGAATCCGCGAGGACGTCGAGGAAGACTGCCGAAGGCTTCGAGAGCGTGAAAACGATCGTCTTCCCGTCCGGGTACTCGACCTTTTCAATCGGTGCAGCTTCCTGTGGCTTGTTCGTCGATTCTTTCGACGACGCACGGTCGTAACTGGCCTTCACATCCTCGGTTGTCATCGGCCGGCCGCTGACCGGCGCGAGGTCGTGGAACTTGACGTCCTTCAGCTTCACGGTCCACTTCAGGCCGTCTGGCGAAGCTTCGGCCGATGCCGCCGCATCCGGTGTCGGGCGGACCGAGCCGGACGGGATGCCGGCGCCGGCCTTATACATGAACAGGCGGCTGTAGAAGTAGGCAGACCAGCCCTTGGTCAAGAAGCTGATGTTTCCATACGGGTCAAGGGTTGGCGGATCGCCGGTGGTCACGGTCTTGAGCGTGCCGCCCTTCTTGACCCCTGCGAACGGGTTGTCCGGGGTCGCGGTGGCCTTCGGGCCAGCGGTGGCGCTTCCGCCAGCGGTCGTTGCCGCGCTCGTGGGCGAACTGCCGGTGTCGTCATCGTCATCGTCATCGCCGCAACCGACGAGACCGAGAGCCGTCGCGCCTGCGCCGACCGTTACCGCTCCACCAAGAAAGCGCCTGCGGCTCTTCCGCTCGCGCCAGTAATTATCCCAGTAGTTGTCTGCCATCAATTCCCCTGCTTTCGTGGAAATTCGCATCTTCGGCGATAGGAACGTCCTATCGCTCTCATCGATTTCCCACGGCCTGTGTACCCGTCTTCGGAATGGGTGTCAATCTTTTCAGGAAAGTTGGAGGTACAAATTACGCAGAAGGCAGCGCGAGCAAAGCGATGCCGGCTGACCAGTTTTCGGGCAGGCAGGGGCCGCTTCGGAACCGGAAGAGATGGGTTAAGGGGGTGGAGCCTCGACACGGATTCGAACCGTGGACCTAGCGATTACGAATCGCTCGCTCTACCAACTGAGCTATCGAGGCATGCGGGCGAATATCGTATCGTCCCGCGCGCTCTCAGTGAACTGGACTCACCTGGATCGTGTTTCGAAACGCTCAAGGTACGAAGAGCACGGGGCTGATTACGGAATCTTCGCGTCCTTCGCGTGCTTTGCGTTGGCACATTTCGCGAGGGTGAACGGTCTCGCTCAGGCAGCCTTGCGCTGTTCCGTGCCGCGCATGCGGTCGCGCAGCTGGGAAGCCGAGCGAAGGGCTTCCTTCGCCGCCTGCTTTCGATGCTTCTTGTTCAACGCGCGCCGTCCGAAGCGGTTTCCAACTTCGGCGACCAGTGCCAGGCCGAGCATCACGACGAGGGTGATCGACCAGTCGGCCGCTTCCTTGTAACCGGCGAAGGCCGCCACGGCCGCCAGCGCGACAAAGAGGTTGCGAACTCCCCAGAGCCAGAACGTTGCCATGTATTGGTAATCGGCAAGAAGTCAGCGGCGGACAGGATGGTTACTCGAAGATTGCGGCGAGTTCGATCGTCACGTGTGGGAGCGACGGGATCCGCACCGCGCCGGTTCGATGCGTGTGCTCGGAATACGAGCCGTCTGGCTGGCGCTCCCATGCCTGGACGAGCTGTTCGTAGGGGTGAATGCGCCAGATCACCCCATCACCTCGAGCCCTGTACTCCGGCAACTTCGTATCGATATCGTAGGCGCCCGTCGAAGGCGACCAAACTTCCGCCACGAAGGGCACCGGGCCGCCAAACCATTCGAGCTTACGCGTGCCCTTCTGGGCGAGCGATGAATCCGCCGGGACGACCATGACGTCGGGTACATACGCGTTGCCCTCAGTAGTCCGGACACGTCCCGAATTCGAACGCACGCGGAACTGCGAACGATCGAGCTGCGAAGCGAGCACATGGGCGAGATAGAACGCAACGTCATTGTGAGCCTGGGTCATTGAAGGCTTCTCGCGCAGGGAACCACAGACGTACTCCCAAACGGTGTCGCTGTCTTCGAGCGCGACCTGTTCGTAGGTGGCGGCAGAAATGGCCATGGAGCCATCATACCGCAGCGACCCACGGCGGCCGTGGGTCTGTGCTGGGCCGTCGAACGCTGCCTTCAATTCCGCAAGCGCCTCATCGTCAGTTTGTGTCGCGTAGAACGTCGCGCCGGAATCGACCCGTTCTTTGTCCCATGCGTGGGGGAATGCCTGGTTCCTCACCGGCCCGCGCGCCCCGCAGCATGAGCGCCGGCGATCCTCCCAAAGACGGCGCCCCGGATTACCGAGCTCGCGCCCGGGTAGTTGTAGTAAAAGATTTCGCCCATCGGTTCGCCCGCAGCGTAGAGGCCTTCCATCACCTTCCCACGGGTATCGAACACCCGTGCCGACGTGTCGCAGCGGATCCCGCCGAACGTAAACGTGATCCCTCCGGTCACCGGGATGGCGATATATGGCGGCGAATCGATGGGCAACGCCCAGTTGCTCTTGGGCGGCGTAATGCCCACCGTGCGCTTTCCATCCAGGCGGTCGAGGTCGTACTCGCCGGGCTGGACCGCCGCATTGAAGTTCGCCACCGTGTCCATGAAGTTCTCGACCGGCAGGTCCATCAGTTCGGCCATCTCCTTGAGGGTTTCGGCCTGCACCGGCGGCCCCACGGGGCGCCATGCTCGCGCAAACTCCTCCC
>JBATAT010000149.1:0-10320 GCA_049662005.1 Tepidiformaceae bacterium | reverse complement strand
TAGCGGGCCATGCGGCCGCCGTCGATCGGGAAGATGCCACCGTTGAGGTAGCTCGCATCGGGGCTGCAAAGGAAGGCGACGAAGGCAGCGACTTCGTCGGGTTCGCCGTAGCGGCCCATCGGGTTGGTGCTGGCCATCTGCTGGTGGGCGGCTTCAGGCTCATCCGGGTTCATTCCGCGTTCGAGGGCGCGCATCATGCGTGTTTCGATGGGTGATGGGCAGACAGCGTTTGTACGGACACCGCGTGGACCGAATTCGAGCGCGGCCGACCGGGTCATCCCAACCACGGCATGCTTGCTCGCCCCGTAGGCGAAGATCCCGGGTGTGCCGGAGAGGCCCGCGACCGAAGCTGTGTTCACGATGGCGCCGCCACCACGTGCGATGAGGAGCGGGGCCATGTTCTTGATGCCCAGGAATACGCCTTTGAGGTTCACCGCGATGACCTTGTCGAAAATGTCTTCGGGGTACTGGAGCGTTGGGCCGACCCAGCCTTCGATGCCGGCGTTGTTGAAGAAAGCATCCACGCCGCCGAAGCGATCCTTGGTGGCCTTCGCGTAGTGTTCGACGTCGCTCGCTTTCGAGACGTCGGCCGGGACGGCCAGGCAATTTGCGCCGGTCGACTCCACCAGGGCGACGACGTCCTGGAGGTCGGTCATCGCAAGATCGACCGCGACGACATTGGCGCCTTCCTGGGCGAATCGCAGGGCGGTCGCCCGCCCAATGCCTCCGGCCGCTCCGGTGATGACGACGACTTTGCCTTCGAATCTGCGTTCCATGGGTCACTCCTTTTGGCGGCTAATCCTGTGCTGGCGCCTGGGCAACCTGCGTGATGATCGGCGCGATGATTGGCTGTTTGCCTCGTAGCGAGGAAGCAATGATAGCGGTCGAGGATGCGATACCGGCCACCAGGAACGCTGTGCGGACACCCTGGAGGATAGCGTCCGGCGGGAGGTCGGTGATGCGTGAGGCGGTAAACCCTGCGGATGAACTCGCGACCGCGACAAGGATCGCGCTTGCCATGGCCAGACCGCTGGCGTTGCCGATGTTCCGCGCTGTGGCGACACTCGCCGAGGCGGTGCCAAGGCGATCGCGCGGGACGGAACCCATGATCGCGGCGCTGTTCGGCGACATGAAGATCGATGTCCCGATGCCAACAATGGCGAGGCGAGCCATGACGAGGATGATCGGCGTCTCAGCCTGGATGGTGGCCAGCGAAAGCAGGCCGACGGAAACAATCGCGATCCCAAGCGTGGTCTGGTGGACAAAGCCGTAGCGATCGGAGATTCGCCCGCTGATCGGCGAGAGGATGAGCATCATCAGAGGGACGGTGGCGATAACCAGGCCGGTCTGGCCAGTGGAAAAGTCACGCACTTGCTCGAGGTAGAACGGCATGAGGAACGTTACGGAGGATTGGCCGAGGAAGTTGAGGCTGAGGCTGCCGACGCCAACGGCGTAGCTCCGAACCTTGAAGAGAGCGAGAGAAATGACCGGACTGGCGACCTTCGATTCGATCAGAAGAAAGGCCGTGAGCGAACAGGCAGAAAAGCCGAGAAGGCCGAGCACCTGCGGTGACGTCCAGCCCCAACTGGTTCCACGGTTCACGGCGAGGAGGGCGGTTGAGAGGGTGGCAAAAAGGGTCACGGCGCCGGGAATATCGAGCTTCTTCGGAGCGTTGCTGTCGGAGGCTTCGGATGGCCGGATGAACAGGAAAGCCATCGTCATGGCGAGGAGACCGATGGGCACCCGGAGCCAGAAGATGGCGTGCCAATTGAACACTTCGAGGATGATGCCGCCAGCGATCGGGCCTGTCATGAGGCCGGCGCCGACAACCGCGCCCGTGGTACCAAGCGCCTGGCCGCGCTCGTTTGCCGGGAACGCCTCGGTGACGATGGCGTTGCCGTTGGCGATCGCGAGCGCGATGCCGATCGCCTGGAAGAAGCGGAAGGCGATGAGTTGCTCGATGTTCTGGGCGAACCCGGCGATGCCCATGCCAACCGTGAAGATGATCCAGCCCGTGATGTAGACCCGCTTGCGGCCGTAGAGATCGCCCACGCGCCCGGCCGTCAACGTGATCCCCGTGACCATGAGGCTCGATGCGAGGGTCGCCCAAACAACGATGTCCGGGGGCTTGTCGAACTCGCGTGAGAGCGTCGGCAGGGCAACATTGATGATGCTGAAATCCATGGTGGCCATGTAGGTTCCAAAGCAAACCGCGATGAGGCAGCGCCACTTGTATTCCATCGAGGCGGAATCTACTGGAAAGCGCGGGTTTCGAATAGCAACCGTCTAGGTGGCGCTGTGAGCCCAGCGCATCTCCCAGATTCGAACGGGTTCTTCGAGGCCGGAGATTGCGAACGAGCCGCGTTCGACGAAGGCATAGCCCTTGCCGGCGGCGAGTTCGCGGACGACGTTGGAGACGAGGACTTCGCCGCCCCTGGCATGGGAAGCGATCGCCTGGGTGGCTTTCACGGCCGCGCCGTGGAGTTCATCGCCCTCGCGAATCGGTTCGCCGGCGTTAATGCCGATGCGGACGCGGAGCTCGATGGGAAGATCGGCGGCGGCATCGGCGAGGCGGCGCTGGAGATCGGCGGCGGCATCGATGGCGTCGATCGCGGTGGCGAAGCGAACGAGGAACCCATCGCCGCGAGCCAGGACTTCGGTGCCACGGTGGCTCCGGATGACCTCCCGCGTGATGCGCTCGTGTTCTCGGAGCACTCTCCGTCCCCGATCATCGCCGAGCGCCTGGATGATGGCGGTGTGCCCTTCGACATCGGAATAGAGCAGTGTCTGGAATCCGGAGTTGGCCTGCGGGTGGCCGGCAGGTTCGCCGGCGCTGAGGAACTCCCGGAACTCGTCGGCGATGCGCTCGGAACCGGATACCACCATCAGCAGCGACGAACCGGGCACGGGGTGGAGCGATGCGGTGCGCATCGCGGCTGCGAGATAGCGTGCGGAGGCAGGGAGCGGGGAGGTCGCACTCATGCGGTAGGCAACGAGGACGGGGCACCGTACAGCGGCAAGGTCATCGGAAATGTCCTCGCTGAGGAAGCCATCCATCACGGCATCGTGGATCTCGGCGGTGCAGGATTCGCGCATGATCGAGGCGGTTCGATGGGCAGCCTCGGCTTCATCCCAACCGGCGACGAGGGCGTGGGCGGCGGTTTCCGCAAAGAGACTCCAATCACTGTGGCTAAGGGCGCGCAGAGCTTCGAAGCTCGAAGTTCGGAGTTCATCGCCCCGAGAAACGGCACACCAGAGAATGAGGCGGCTCACCTGGTCCGGGTAGCGAGCGGCGTAGGCAATGGCAACGGGACCGGCCTGGACGGGCGCGAGGAGTGCCGCCCGGGAGCATTCGGCCCGGGCGAGGACGGCGCGCAGATCCTCAACCATGGCATCGAGGGGGTAACCGGCGCCACTCGAAGAGGAAAGGCCGCTGCCGCGCGAGTCGTAGCGGATGAGACGGAAGCCATCGCCGAGGCGGCGATACCATGCCTGCCAGTTCGGATCGTCCCATTCCATCCGGATGTGGCTAAAGGGGATTGACGGGAGCTGGACAACGGCCGGGCCTTCGCCCAACGCCCAGTACGCGATACTGGCGCCATCGGCGGTGGGTGCGTACTGGATCCGTGGTTCCACGAAACCGGATTGTACGCGCCTAGGGGTTCGAAGCCGCTGCCGCTGCCGGACCCTGGACCAGGACAGGCCGGTGCGAGTGCCGGATCACGGCTTCAGTCACACTACCCGCGACCAGGTGAGACAGCCCGCTGCGTCCGTGGGTTGCCATGACTACGACGTCGACATCGAGTTCATCCGAGAGGTCTTTGATCGCCCGGGAGGGCTGATCGGACCATGCGACATGCGCGAAGGATTGCGCTTCCGGAATCTCTCGCTCGGCAAGATCTTTGAGGGCGAAAGTGGTCTCACCTGCGACTCGTTCCATGGCGGCTCCGTGTGATTCCACGAGGCGCGGGCCGGGGGACGAGATGGAGACCTTGCCGACCGCCACGGAGGGGATACCTTCGATCGCATGCTCGTTGCGCCCTTTTACGGAATGCGGATCGAGGACTTCGAGCAGATGAATCTCGATGGCCGGCTGGAGCGCGAGCAGGCTGCGGACGGTACTGAAGATGCGAAACGCGTTGTCGCTTCCATCAAGCGGGACGAGAGCTTTCACGGGGGACCTCCTGAGCATGCCAAGGGTGGCAGTCCGATGGCAGGTAGGGCGTGTCCAGTAGGGCAGTTTCCCGGGGCCAAACGGCTAAAAGTGGCATGGCCGGAATGATAGTACGGGATTCACGGCCCAGCGCGATCGACACGAATGCGACAATTCTCGATAAATCCGCGCTCACCCTACTTGCGAGAGTATTAAGCGAGTGCTAAAACTATCCCGGGTCGCGCTGGATGCTGTGTCCGCTCCACACATCCACCGGCCCCTTTGCTTTGTCCATCAAATGGCACTGGTTCGATTGAGCCCGAGCTTCTAGACTCTGACTCGCATGAAACTTCACGTTGCCCGCCTCTTCCTCGTCGTCGCGATCACCGTTGGCGCACTTTCGTTCGCCACGGCCGCAGTTGCCCAGGATCAGGCCGGCGCACGAATAGAAGAGGCGGGTGGCAGCAGCTTCATCGGCGGGCCTTCCTGGCTCGACGTGCGGGAAGTGACCATCTGGTCGCTTGTCTGCATCGGAGCCGGCGCAACCGTGCTCGGGGTGCTTTACCTGTTGAAGAAGAGGATCGGCGGGTTCCCGGAAAACCCTGCGTGGGTAGCGCCCATTACGATCATGCGGTCGCGGGACCTGCCAGGCGACGAAGAAGAGGAACACGGGTTCGAAGACAGCGGCCACGCGCCAGCGCACTGACGCGCACCGCCCCTCTCAACCCCGCTCGGTCGGTCTATCGCAAACCACGACGAACAACAGGCGCGACTGGCAAGGAGCGCTGCGAATCGCGTCGAACGCGCTTGCCAGCCCGGCGCCCAATCGCCCGGGTCGAGGATGCTGCGCTGCTTATCAGTCGCGCCCTTTGCGACCCTCCCACCACGGAACGCAGTTGCGTTAGTTGTCCATGTCGAGGTCGGTGCTGTCGAGGTCCATACCGGCCGTGGCGGCATTCGCACCGATGAGCGCCTCCCGCATCTGGCCGGCAAGATCCGACATTCCGCCGGGTGAATAGGGCATGAAGATGGTGTTCGAGCGCGACGATGCCCCGATCTCCTTCACGGTGTCGTAG
This sequence comes from Tepidiformaceae bacterium, assembly GCA_049662005.1. Classification (GTDB taxonomy): domain Bacteria; phylum Chloroflexota; class Dehalococcoidia; order Tepidiformales; family Tepidiformaceae; genus Amarobacter. Next base: position 5,091 of record JBATAT010000149.1, on the reverse strand, counting down.
TGCTGCGTCATCAGGACGAGCTGCATGATGCTTTCCGGCGTCGTGCCGGAAATGCTCTGGGCGAACTGATCGACGGACTCGCGGAGGCCATCGATGATGGCGCGGCGCTGGTCGGCGATGCCCTTTCCCTGGAGGGCCTTGCTTTCGGCTTCGGCCTCGGCCGCCTTCACCTTGAGGATCTTGTCGGCTTCGCCGCGTTCGGTAGCAGCGACACGGAGGCGCTTGGCCGCGTTAATCTCGTTCATCGACTCTTTGACCTTCTTGTCCGGGTCGATATCAGTGACGAGGGCCTGGACGATGAGGTAGCCGAAGGAATCCATCTCGGCCGAGAGTTCTTGCTTCACCGCAATGGCGATTTCGTCCTTGCGGTCGAAGAGATCGTCGAGTTCCATTTTCGGGACGCGCGCCCGGACCACATCGAACACGTAGGCCGTGATCTGCACGGTCGGGCGGTCGAGGCGGTAGAAGGCATCGTAAACCTTGTCGGGAACGACCATGAACTGGACGGCGACGACGGTATGGACGAAGACGTTATCGAGCGTCTTCGTCTCGACGGTGACATCGAGTTGCTGGACGCGGAGGTTGATGCTCCCCGCGTTGCGTTCGGCGATCGGGATCTTGAGGTTGAGGCCGGGGCCCGCGACCCGAGAGAACTTGCCGAAACGTTCGACGACGGCCGAAGTCTGCTGCTCGACGGTGAAGAACGACGAGAACAGAACGATGAGGAACAGTACGGCGATGACGCCGGCGACAATGAGACCCGCTTCCAAGGGTGAGGCCTTTCTGCCCGGTTCGATGCCGGGACACTAAGCGAACCCCACCAGTATATCTGACGGGGATTGCGGATGGGGCCATCAGCCATTCCACCTGGTTATGTGGCGCGCAACTGTCATCACGGGAACTGTGCCGTCGCGCGGCTACTTGAGGGATGCGGCGCGGTAGCTTTCGAGCAGGCGGGCGAGTTCCGCTTCCGGATCTTTGTGCCACGCCGTTGAGAACGATCGATGGATGTTCCATCCCATCCGGGTGAGGACACCAGCGCGGCCGATTTCGCGATCACGGCAGGCGGGCGCCTCGGAGAAATTCGGCCCATCGCATTCGATAGCGAGGACGAAGCGCTCGGGCTCCTGGGGGTGCCGGACAGCGATATCGACGCGATACCCGCCAACGCCGACACGGGGAACGCACTGGAGGCCCTGCGCGGTCGCCGCATCGATCACTACCTGTTCGAAGGGACTGATGGGAAACGCTGCGTTTGTCCCTATCGCCGGGAGCGAATCTGGGCCACGCTCCGCGTAGTCCAGGTAGTCGCGCAGGCGGAGTGTGCCCGTGGAACTCGTCCTGGCGGGGTCAATGTCACCGGCGTGGATGCTGGTGACGAGAATGGTTTTCCACTTGGCACGGGTGATAGCCACGTTCAAGCGCCGCTCACCCTTCTCCTTGCCGAGCGGACCGAAGTTCAGGAACAGGCGGCCTTCGGCGTCCTTGCCGTAGCCCACGCTGAGAATCATCACGTCCGATTCATCGCCCTGGACGGTTTCAAGATTGCGGACGAGGCCGCCATTTTCGGACCACGCGCGGATAGCAGGGTCGATTCCCGCCGCATCTTCGATCTGTTGGAGAATTTCGGCTTGCTGTGCGAGCGACATCGAGGTGATGGCGACCTGTCGCTTGCCCGCGGATGCCTGGAGTTCGGTCCGGAGGAGTTCGACGATGCGCTTTGCTTCGGCGGGGTTTGCCCGGCTGGCCCCACGGCCGTAGACGGCATCGGCCACGAATTCGAAGCGGACACCGGATTCGGGGCGGTCGCCCCACGAATCTGGATAGGCAACCAGTTTGCCATCGTAGAAGTAGACATTCGAGAAGGCGATGAGCGACTCATCGCGGGAACGGTAGTGGGCCCGGAGCATCGTCGAAGAGAGGATGGGCGCGGCCTCATCGAGGATGCTTTCGAATGTGATCTCATCTTCCGCGGAGTCGTCGTCGACCGGGCTGATCTCCTTGTTGAAGAAGTTGGTCGGCGGCATTTGCTTCGAATCGCCGACGATGATCGCCTGGCTGGCGAGGCTGAGGGCAACGACCATCTCAGGGGTCGGGATCATGCTCGCTTCGTCGACGATGACAGCATCGAACCGGTAGGCCTCTTCATCGCCGTGGCAGAGGTACTGGGCGGCGGCGAGAGGGCTCATGAGGAGCGTTGGCTTGAGGAGTTGGACGGCCTCGCGGCTCTTACCGAGCATGGTGCGGAGGGCGGGGCGCCGCTTCGCCCGGTGGTACTTCACGATCGGGGCCATGGAGCCGTGGTTCACGGAGCGCGGGCGCTTCGCGCGGACGTTCGCCAGCACGGTCGTTCTCGACCAGCCGATCATCTCCGCATCGAGTCGGGCGAAGGAATCGACGAGGCGGGCGTGCTGCTCTGGCGTGGTCGTGAGTTCGCCCTGCGCGATTTGCTGGGCCCATGCACCGTAGACGGTGGCGGGAACAATGGTCGCCAGTTTGCCCTGGGTTGAGCTATCGGCGAGGAGCGCTGCGAAGGCCGGGCGCATTTCAAGCGGTTGGAGGGTTGCCAGGATGGCAGCCATCTCCGTGAGCACGGGCAATTGCGCAACACCCGGAAGGAGCGACCTCGCCCACTGGCCGATTTCGGCCGCTGACGACGAGACTGGAGCGCTCGCGCCGAACGCATCGGTGACCGTCGCGAGGGCGGCGTTCACGTTCGCGAGCAACTCGGTGAGGCTGGCGGCCACGGCGCCCTCGCTGCCGTTGGCGGCATAGCCAGCGGAGGTGAATGACTTGAAATCGCCGCGGGAGGAGTAGAAGCCGGGATTGACGAAGCGCAGGACAGACTTTGACTTCTTGCGGAAGGTTGCGACCGCTTCGAGACGCGTGACCAGCTCGGAGACGGCCACGACCGACAGCGCCCCTGCGGGCCCATTCGCGCCCAGGACAGGTGTCGCGGTTTCTTCGAGGGCGGGGAGGAACGCTGCGAGGGTTTCGAGGGCATGGCCCAGTTCCTGTTGTCGCGCAGCATCGGTCGTAACCCATTGGAGATCGACCCAGGGGGTGGCGAGCAGTGCGAGGTCGGCCGGGGCGAAGGCATCGAGCGATTTCGCAGCATCCGCGACGTCGTCGAGCCAGAACCGGCTCTTCCCCTCGATCGTCGGAATGGGGATGTTTTCGCGGCGGTCTGGCGCGAGGGCGATGGCCCGGCCGATAACTTCGAAGGCCGTCGTCCAGCCACCTTCGCCGAGGCGTTGCCCGATCGCGGCGGCATAGCCGTTGAGGCGTTTGCGCATCTCTTCGTAGCGCTGGGGAAGGGCAGGATCGGGCTGAGGAGGGGGCGGGCCAGCATCAAGCGTATCGACGATTTCCTTGATCACCTGGGCCTTGGCATCGGCTCGGCTGGCAGCGCCAGCGTTCGAGGCAAGGTGCAGGCAAGCTTCGCCGAGACCAGCCTTCTGCAGGTTCTCGAGGACGACTTCGCGGGCCACGCGTTTTTCGGCGACAAAAAGGACGCGCTTGCCCTGGGCCATCAGTTCGGCAGCGATGTTCGTGATCGTCTGGCTCTTGCCAGTGCCGGGGGGACCCTCGATGACGAAGCTGGCACCGGATGCGGCGAGAGCAACCGCCTCCAGCTGGTAGGCATCGGCTTCGACCACAGTGCGAAGGGCGCCAGCGGCGAAGCGAACATCGGTCGAATCTAACGCGGGTTCGAACTGGGGGAGCTGCTCTTCGCCGGCGAGTGCCTTCAGGAGCGGGTGCTGGGCCATCCGCGGGAGGGCATGCTCAATCTCATCAACCATCGCCAATTTCGCGAACGAAAAGACGTCGACAACCGGACCATCTTTTTCGACAGTCCAGCCAGCCTGTTTCGCGACTACGCCACGAACCGCTTCGAGGAAGGCATCGAACGACGCGTGAAGCGGCTCACCTTCGTCGTCATCGAGCACCGGCAGGCGGAGGCCCAACTGGGCCTGCAGAAGGTAAGCCAGAGAGGGATTCACCTCCGGCGGATCATCCGCTGCCGCTCGAAGTTCGACCTCCTTTTCCTGGCGATTGTTGGTGAGTTCGACCGGCACAAGGAGGAGAGGCGATTTGAGTGCATGTCCTTCGCCATCGACCCAGTTGAGCCAGCCGAGTGCGACGAAGAGGACCTGGATGCCCTGCTCGCGGTCGGCGAGCCGGGCACGATCGGCCAGGCGCCGCGCGGAGGCGAAGGATTCGATGGCGCGGTCGTCTTCCGTGGGGTTTGGCGCATCGGGAGCGAAGTTGCGAGCGTTGTAGGTTGCCTGGCTTTCGTTGACCACGAGCGATTCCCAGAGGTCGTCCGGGGAAGCGGGCAGCGCCAGGGTCGCCTTCGAAGGCCGGAAGTTGATGCCACGATTCCGCCGGGTAACGTCGAGAAGGTCGCGCTTCCAGCGTTCGGCCTTTTGGCGAAAGGCTTCCGAGACGGGCGCTGAGGGCGCGGAAGCCGAGGGCGGCGCCGAATCCCCGACGGCATGGTTCGGCGAGGTCGCTTGACCCGGGGAGGGAATGCGAAAGCCGAAATCGACGACGGGTTCCTTGCGTTCCTTTGGCACGGTTCCGATTCTATCAGCCGTTTGCCCAGCGCCACCCGGCGACGGCGATGGGGGCGATGACGATCAGCGGCAGTCCTTCGAGTGCCATCTGGCGGTACTGCGGGTAGCGGGCACGAAGGGCTTGGAGCGCCGCCGGCCGTTGGTCGCCGCGTTCGAGGACAGTCGCCAGGCCATCCACGCGCACCCAGGCGAGTGTTGTCCAGTCGTCGGAGTAGTGATCGAAGAGGAGGGAGACCTTCGGTTGGTAGCCGATGTTGCGAAGCCGGGCGAGGCGACGGGATGCCTTCGGCTTTTCATCGGCCGGGATGACGAAGAAATCGCCGCTGCGGGCGTAACAAACGGGCACGATGTGCGGCGTACCGTGCGGCGTCACGGTGGCGAGACGGGCAACGCGGAGCGTTTCGATCAGGTCGCCCTGCCAATTCGCAAATGCTGGTTTGGTCACGACGAAATCGTACGCGTTTGCCCGGGACACCGGACGGACACCCGGCAAGCATCGCGGCAGCGGGGT
>JBATAT010000148.1:0-3365 GCA_049662005.1 Tepidiformaceae bacterium | reverse complement strand
CCCTGCTTCGATCACCCGAGCGAAAAACAGACGAGCGAACTGATCGTGACCGTGCCCGGCTCGTGGTACGCGCTTTCCAACGGCCGCCTGCTCGAAGACAAAGCCAACCGCGACGGCACGCGCCGCTTCCACTGGCACCAGGACCGCCCCCACAGCACCTACCTCTTCACACTCGCGGCCGGTGAACTCGAACGGATCGACGACACGACCGATGGGCTGATCATCGACTATTTCGTCGAACCGAAAGACGTGGCCGATGCAAAGAAAGTCTTTGCCAACACCCCCGCGATGATCGCGCTCTTCGAACGGCTCTTCGATGCCAAATACCCGTGGTCGAAGTACTCCCAGGTGGTCGTCCGTGACTTCGTCTTTGGCGGCATGGAGAACACGACCGCCACGACCATGACCGAGAACATCATCTTCGACCGCAAGGCCGCTCGCGACTTCACAAGCGACCCCCTCATCTCCCACGAACTCGCTCACCAGTGGTTCGGCGACCTGCTCACCTGCCGTGATTGGTCACACGGCTGGCTCAACGAGAGCTTCGCCACCTACCTCGAAATGCTTTGGGACGAGCACCACCAGGGAATCGACCACTACCGCCAGGGCCAGGTCGAAAACACCGAGCTCTACCTCGGTGAGCGCTACCGCCGCCCGATCGTCACGAATGTCTTCAACGAGCCGATCGACCTGTTCGACCGCCACCTCTACGAAAAGGGCTCGGTTGTGCTGGCGATGCTGCGCTCGCTGCTCGGCGATGACCAATTCTTCCGCTCGCTGCAACGCTACGTGCGCGAAAACCAGGAGCGCAGCGTCATCACCCAGGACCTCGCCGCGGCGATCGCTGCCGAAACCGGCCGCAACCTCGACTGGTTTTTCGATCAGTGGGTCTACAAGCCCGGCCATCCATGCCTGCGCGTCTCGTGGAACTACGACGACGACAACAAGCTCGCCATTGTTTCAGTGAAACAGACCCAGTCGACATCGGATGGAACCGCGATCTTCCGCATGCCAATCACCATCGATTTCAAGCGGGGCCGTGCCCGTGCCCAGTCGTTCCGGGTCGAAATCACCGAGGCCGAACAGACATTCGCCTTCCCGCTCGCGCAGAAGCCGGATCTCTGCCGCTTCGACCCGTATAACGGAATCTTGAAGGAACTTGACTTCGAGAAGTCGGTCGGCGAACTCCGTCTTCAGCTTCGTGACGACGACGACATTGGCGGCCGCCAGTTCGCCGCAACCCAACTGGGTAAGAAGGGTGGCAGCGAAGCAATAGCCGCACTCGAAGCAGCCGTCACCGGCGACAAATTCTGGGCCTGCCAGGCGGCAGCCGCGAAGGCGCTGGGGCAGATCCGGACCACTGCGGCTCGCGATGCGCTCCTGCGCTGCCTCCCGGTGGTCCGCAACCTCAAGGCGAAGCGGGGTGTGGTCGCTGCCCTCGGCGAATTCCGGGGAGACGCGACCGTTCTCGCCGCTCTCACCCCGCTCGCTCGACGTGACCAATCGTGGTTCGTCGAAGCAGAAGCCTGCCGAAGCATCGGCAAGCTCCGGCTTCCCGGTTCGCTCGAGGTCCTGCAGGCGAACATCGACCGGAGTTCATTCCGCCAGGTCGTCCGCATCGGCTGCATCGACGGCCTTGTCGAACTTCGCGACGAAGCCGGACTCGAGATCATCGCTCGCGTGGCGCGCTACGGCGAACCGTTCCAGGGCCGTACCCCGGCGGTCGGCGCCCTCGCCCGCCTCGGCCAGTACTTCCCGGAGCGCAAAAAGCTTCTCGGCGAACAGATCGCCGAGTTCCTCGATGACCCGGATTTCCGAGTACGTATCGCGGCCGCAAACGCACTGAAGACACTCAAAGACGATTCCCAGGTTGCCGCCCTCGATCGCATGGCAGCACGCGAACTCGACGGCCGCGGCGTGCGCATGGCGCGCGAAAACGCGATCGCCCTCCGCAAGGGCGCGGGCACGGACGACGAAATCCGCAAGCTCCGCGACGAGTTCGAATCACTCCGCGACGAGAACTCCAAGTTGAAGGAGCGACTCGCGACGCTCGAAGCAAGGAAGTAAGCAGCGAGCCGGCCCGACCTTCGTACCGTCATGAAGACGCCCGAGAAAAGGCTCGGGCCTTGGCGTCGCCACCCCTATACTCAGCCTGTGCAACCTCCATACATCCTGGCCATCGATCAGGGCACCACGAGTTCGAGAGCACTCGTCGTGGATTCCGATGGCGCCGTTGTCGGGCTCGGCCAGAAGCCGTTCAGGCAGCACTTCCCTCAGCCAGGCTGGGTCGAGCATGACCCCGAAGAAATCTGGGAGTCCACTCTCGAATCGATAGGCATCGCGCTTGCCCAGGCGCAGATCAACGCGAACGCGCTGGCTGCCATTGGCCTCACGAACCAGCGCGAAACACTCGTGGTTTGGGATCGCATCACGGGCGAGCCGTTGTACAACGCCATCGTCTGGCAGGACCGGCGGACAGCAGCGATCTGCGAAGGGCTACGCGCAGCAGGTCACGAACCCGCCTTCGTCAAAGCGACCGGCCTCAAGCTCGATCCCTACTTCTCTGGGACGAAACTCGCCTGGCTCCTGCAGTCACAGCCGGGCATTCGCGCTCGCGCACAGGCTGGCGAAATTGCCGCCGGCACCGTCGATTCGTGGCTCGTCTGGAAGCTGACCGGCGGCCAACGGCACGTCACCGACTTCACCAACGCGAGCCGCACGCTCCTGTTCAACATTAATCGCGGGCGCTGGGACGAGTCCCTCTGCGAAATCCTCGGGATTCCAGCCGAGATGCTGCCTCGGGCGCAGCCCTCTCGCTCGCTTTTCGGTACGACACACGAGGACGTCTTCGGCATCAAGATCCCGATCGCCGGTATCGCGGGTGACCAGCAATCCGCGCTTTTCGCGCAGGGTGGCTTCATGCCGGGGATCGCGAAGAACACCTATGGCACGGGCTGCTTCCTGCTTGCCAACGCAGGCCGCCAGCCTGTCCACTCCCAGAATGGGCTGCTGACATCGATTGGGGCGGGCGCCGGGCCGGCCGGACCGGACTACGTCCTCGAAGGCTCGGTCTTCGTTGCCGGCGCCCTCGTCCAATGGCTCCGGGACGAACTCCACCTGTTCAAGCGCAGCGAAGACATCGAAGAGCTTGCCCGCAGCGCCCCCGATTCGGGCGGGGTAAGCATTGTCCCGGCGTTCACCGGGCTCGGCGCGCCCGATTGGGACCCGCACGCCCGCGGAGCGATCCTCGGGCTGACCCGTGGGACCTCCGCTGGCCACATCGCGCGCGCCGCGCTCGAAGCGATCGCCCTCTCCAGCGCCGAACTCGGCGCGGTCATGAACGAGGACCTCGCCACCCCGTTTAC
>JBATAT010000147.1:0-1510 GCA_049662005.1 Tepidiformaceae bacterium | reverse complement strand
AACCGGCCTGGTTCAAGGGCACACTCGAAGATATGGCCGGGGTGAGGCAGGCGGTCGGCTCGCTGGGTTCGAATCGTCCGGGTGTGCTGCGGAAAGACTTCATCGTCGACGAATACCAGGTGCTGGAGGCGCGGGTTGCGGGGGCCGATTCGATCCTGCTAATCGTGGCTTCGCTGACGGATTCGGAGTTGGTCCATTTGATCGCGTTTTCGCGGGAACTCGGAATGGAGCCGCTGGTCGAGGTGAACAACGCGGACGAGATGGAGCGCGCCCTGAAATCGGGCGCGAGCGTCATTGGTATCAACAATCGGGACCTGCGGAGCTTCACCGTGGACCTCGGGACGACGGATCGGCTGGCGGGGAGGGTGAACGCCGATGTGCTACTGGCGGCACTGAGCGGGATCGGCACCCGTGAGGACGAGGAGCGATTCCAGACGGCGGGAGCGGCGGCGGTGCTGGTGGGCGAGGCGTTGATGGTGGCGTCTGATCCGGGGGCGAAGATTCGGGAACTGCTTGCCCTCACGCCCCGGCCCCCTCTCCCGACTCCTGCGTCGCGGGCGAGGGGGAGCACGAGGGCGAGGGTGGGCGAGCGATGACGCTGGTGTTGGTGCAGATGCATGGCCATCCGGGAAGTGGGAAGAGCACTGTGGCGAGAGCGTTAGGACGGGCCTTGCCGGCGGTGGTTATCGACAAGGACGTAATCGCCTCGGCGTTAATCCGGCATGGCATTCCATACGGCGAGGCCGGCGCGCCCTCGTACCAGGTGATGTACGCGCAAGCGGAACGGTTTCTCGCCAATGGACACTCAGTGGTTTTCGATAGTCCCTGCTTCTGGCCGATGATCGAGCAGACGACGCGGCGCGTCGCGGCGGACGCTGGCGCTGATTGGGCGATGGTGGAATGCCGATGCCCAGATGAACTGCGCGACGAGCGGCTGGCGACCCGTGAGCGGCTGGAATCGAACCCGGAAGCACGCGACCTTGGGCCATTGCGGCCGGGGATGTATCACCCGGACTGCAAACGGCTCGTTCTCGATACTTCGCGGCCCGTGGGGGAGCTGGTGGCAGAGGCTTTGGCGTATGCGCTTAGTCAGCGACCGGCCCTCACCCCCTGCCCCTCTCCCGACTCCTACGTCGCGGGAGAGGGGAGTCGCGGAGACAATTCGGCGGCAGTTCGATGACGCTGGTGAAGATTTGCGGCGTGCGGGATGTGCGAACGGCCGTCGAGACGGCGAAGGCGGGGGCGGACTTCATCGGGCTGATGTTCGCCCAATCGCGGCGGCGGGTGAGTCCGCAGGAGTGCCACGATATTGTGGAGGCCGTGAAGGGCGGGCGCGGGCAGCAGAGCGAAGTGTTTTTCGAAGGGCCAGCGAGGGGCGAGGTTTCGGCGCGGACATGGTTTGGCGCCTGGGCGGAAGCGATCGACCAATCGGCGGCGCGATGGCGGCCGCTGCTTGTCGGCGTGTTCGCGGGCATGAACGCGGACGAAGTAAACGACGTTGCGGATGCCG
>JBATAT010000146.1:0-2180 GCA_049662005.1 Tepidiformaceae bacterium | reverse complement strand
AGAGCTTCGGCTTCGACCGACTTCAGCCAGCGCTCCACCTGCCCTGGACTCGTGAGCCGCACCCAGCGAACGTGCGCGAAGGACGGGTCGTTGCGAAGTTCGAGGAACTTCTTACGTGAGGCACGGCAGCGCCGGACCGTGTAGCCGATGAGCGAATCCAGGCTCCAGACCTTCAGCTGCGGGGTGAACCGTTCGTAGTTGGTGCCCCAGAGCAGTTCCCGCCGGTGCGAACGTTGCCACGAACGCCGGACGATCCGCGGGAGGGTTACGTGGAGGGGAAAGTCCAGCCAAATGACGGTTTCGAGGCGGTTCCAGAAGGCGGGGATGGTGTGGCGGGAATAGCTACCAGCCACGACCCAGCCGTCGCCGGACGTCGCCTCGCGAAGCGCCGCGCCGAACTCATCCGCCGGAGGTTCAACCCATCCGGGCCGCCAGAACAGCGCGTCGAGCTCGATGAATGTCAGTCCGAGCTTCGTCGCAAGCGCTTCGGCGAGCGTGCTCTTACCGGAACAACTCGGCCCCACGACCTGGATGCGGCGACCGATGTCCCTCGCGTTTTCCTGCATGGCGGTGGATTGAACCACGCGAAGCGGTAGTGCGAAATCACCAGCCAGAGATTGCGAGGACCTCTCGTCCGCACGGTGCGGCATGGCCGAGCCTGCGAACTCGGGGCATGGAGAAGGCCTCCCCGCGCGGGGAGGCCTCTCGGGAGGAGCCAGCCCAGCCCTTAGACCAGGCTTCTCGAACCTCCACGGAACGCTCGCACGAGCACGAGCACGAGGATCGCCCCGAGGACGGCGAGCGCCAGGCTTCGGACGTCGAACGACGATGTCGTGCCCCAGCCGAGTTGGACGCCGATAAAGCCGCCGAGGAAGGCACCCGCAATCCCGATAAGGATCGTGATGACAATCCCGACCAGGCCACCACCGCCCGGATCTTCACCCGGCATGAGCAGCTGTGCGATCGCCCCGGCGATCAATCCGAAAATGATCCATGCAAGAATTCCCATGGCACTTCTCCCTTTAAGAGCGGACTGAATCCGCTGTACCGGATCACCGTACGGCGATCCGTCTCCCGGAGGCCTCATCAATCACCACCCGGGCATTGCAGTCGTATTGCAACCGTTTCTCCATCTCTGTCCGGCTTTCGTTTCCGCTTCGCCGCGCGGCCGCCGAGGCCGCGCTTTCCGGATGGCGGTTGTGGGCCGAAACTACAGACGTGACAGGTACAGCGCCCGCCCGCAAACGGCCCGCATGGTGGAACCCCAACTGGAGCGGGAAGGTCTGGATCATGGTCGTCCTGCTGCTCATCCCTACCCTTGGCTTCGCGCTCTGGGTGCTCTCACAGGCGGGAGGCCAATCGGAAGTCGACCCCGAAACGTTCGCCATCGCCAGCGAGAATGCCGGGGGCTCGATCACCGCCATTACGGGCACCGAGCACACCGTCTACCACGCCAACGGACCGGTGGTGGACCCAAAGACGCCGCGGGAGGACGGGAGGGTCACGCTCGTCTGGTTCACTGAAACATCGTGCGGTACCTGCGATAAGGAACTCTTCGTGCATACCGTCATGGCCGAATTTCGATCCTCCGCCGTGTTCGTTGAAAAGGAGCTTGGCCGTTCGCCCGCGGCGCAGCGGCTGGGCGTGAAGGACGTGCCGACGTTCGTGTGGCTCGATGCGGAGGGCACCGAAACCGGCCGCTTCGGCGCGGTCGCCGATGAACCTGCCTTCCGGGCGGAAGTCGCGAAGGTCCTCGGCCCCGCCAGGTAAGGGGGCCGTACCATTGCCCTGTGAGTTCGAACTTTCCGCGCGTCCCTGGTATCACCCTCGAGGCGAGCCCGGTCAGCCCGATGTCCGTGGTGGTGGATGCAATCGTCGATGGTGAGCTCGCCGGTAGCGGGCAACTGCTCGTCCAGGACCGTGGCCACGAATGGCGTGCGACGTTCGCCTTCGAACTCTCCGGAGACAATGCCAACGCGATGGTCCCGGCAGCGCTCATTCGCTGGGCCGAAGTGGAATCGCAAACGATCATCCAGCGCGCTCTCGCGCCGCTGGTGAGATCGGGAAGAGTCCGGCGCGACCTTCCGCTCGTCTTTTGCGTGGATAATCCGCCCGACGATCCCGCGACAGCGGAAGCTCTCGCGGCCGCCGGCCTCACGTTCTCGGTTGGCGAAGACGAG
>JBATAT010000145.1:0-4256 GCA_049662005.1 Tepidiformaceae bacterium | reverse complement strand
GCCCAATCGCCCCGGTTGCTGCACCGCCGGGCAGGCCGCCGCAGATCCCACGCCGGCAACCTACGGCCCGCGTGCGCCGGAATCCTCCTCCTCCGAGCTCCGGCCCGAGCGCCTCCGCCATCCTGCTGGCGGTCGCCGTCGTTTGTGGTGCGCTCGGATTGGGCATCGCCGCAGCAATATTCCTCGCCAACCGCAACGACAATAGCGGCGGTGCCACCCCAACCCCAACCCCGACGGAGGAAGTCACGCAGGCGCCGGCAACCGTCCCGCCCACCCAGGAGCCGACCAAACCGCCGAGCCCCTCGCCGTCCCCAAGTGCGACACCGACACCCACGAGGACGCCCAGCGCCGTGGCAACCGCCACGAACACACCCCCCGGCCCTCCCAATACGCCCGCGCCGCCGACGCTACCTGCGACGAGCACACCGAAGCCGCCGAATACGCCCAACGCGACCGCGACACCCTAGCGTCGTCCTTACGCCTCCCCGTGACCCTGCCGGGCTGGGAAAACGAAAACGGGACCTCGAATTTCGAGGTCCCGTTTTGCTAACTGCGACGTGAGCGGCCTAGACGCGGTGGCACCACACCCAGTGTTCCTTCTCGGCCGTGCCAACGTTGCGCCAGTCTGGCTTGCGCGTCCGGCATTCGTCGATGGCGATGGGGCAGCGAGTGTTGAACACGCAGCCTGGAGGCGGGCGAAGCGGGCTCGGCACGTCGCCCAACAGGATGATGCGTTCGCGCTTCCGTTCCACTTCCGGGTCGGGAATCGGCACGGCTGAGAGCAGCGCCTTGGTGTATGGATGGAGCGGGTTCTCGAAAATCGAGTCCCGGTCGGTCAGCTCCATGATGTGGCCGAGGTACATCACGGCTACGCGGTCGCTGATGTGGCGCACGACCGAGAGGTCGTGCGCGATGAACAGGTAGGTCAGGTTGAACTGATCCTGGAGATCCTGGAGAAGGTTGATGATCTGGGCCTGGATCGACACGTCGAGCGCCGAGACTGGCTCGTCGCAGACGATGAAGTCCGGTTCGACCGCCAACGCCCGGGCGATGCCGATGCGCTGCCGCTGTCCACCCGAGAATTCGTGCGGGAAGCGGTTCGCGAAATACGGGTTCAGCCCCACCGTCTGGAGGAGGTTCTGGACCTTTTCCTTCTTGTCCTTGCCGCTCGCCAGCTTATGGATCGTCAGCGGTTCGCTGATGATGCTGCCGACCGACATACGCGGGTTCAGGCTCGCGTATGGGTCCTGGAAGATCATCTGCATCTTGCGCCGGAAGCGGCGAAGTTCGCCACCCTTGATTTTCGTCAGGTCGGTGCCTTCGAACATCACGTTGCCGTGCGTCGGGCGCGTCAACTGAAGGACGGCCTTGCCGGTCGTGCTCTTGCCACATCCGGATTCGCCGACGAGGCCGAGTGTCTCGCCACGCTTTACCGCAAAGCTCACACCATCGACGGCCCGCACATCCGCGACTTTGCGCTGGAAGATGACTCCGGCCGTGACCGGGAAGTAGACCTGGAGGTCATTGATTTCGACGAGTGTTTCGCCGATTGTGCCGACTCTTTGGCGAGTCGAGCTGCTAGCTTGCTGCGCCAACTGGCACCTCCCGCTTTACACGATCTGATTCCCAGCACGCCGCGTAGTGCTTCTCCGCGACGAGTTTAAACGGTGGGTATTCTTCTTTGCAGTGGTCAACTCGCCACGCACACCGCGGGTAGAAGGGGCACCCGGGCGGCAGGTGTGCGAGGTCTGGTGGAAGGCCCTCGATCGGGACCAGCTTTTCCTTGCGCGTCTCATCCAGGCGCGGCACGGAGTTGAGCAATCCAACGGTGTATGGATGCTTCGGATTGTTGTACAGCTCTGTCGCCGAGGCAGTCTCGATGACCTTGCCGGCGTACATCACGTTCACGCGGTCGGCGTATCGAGCGACGACGCCAAGGTTGTGCGTGATGATGATGACAGCGGTGCCGAACTCCACACTCAGGCGGCTCATCACTTCGAGGATCTGAGCCTGGATGGTCACGTCGAGTGCAGTCGTCGGCTCATCCGCGAGGAGGAGCTTCGGGTTGCAACTCATGGCCATCGCGATCATCACGCGTTGACGCATCCCACCGGAGAACTGGTGCGGATAATCATCGAGCCGGTTCTTCGCCTCGGGAATGCCGACCATTTCCAGCAATTCCGCCGCGCGGTCGCGAGCAGCCTTGCCATGCAGGTCCATGTGCAGTTCCAGGGCTTCCGTCATCTGGCGCCCGATCGTGAGCACCGGATTGAGCGATGTCATCGGCTCCTGGAACACCATGGCAATGTCGTTGCCGCGGATTTTCCGGATTTCGTCCTCGTCCAGCTTTAGCAGATCCCTGCCCTGGAAGATGATTTCGCCGGAGACAATCTTGCCTGGAGGCGTTGGAATGAGCCGGAGGATAGAAAGCGCTGAAACGCTCTTCCCACATCCAGATTCGCCCACGAGCCCCAGCGTTTCGCCCTCTTCCACAATGTAAGAAGTACCGTCGACAGCCTTGACGGTCCCCTCCTGTGTAAAGAAGTACGTTCGCAGGTCTTTGACCTCGAGTAGCGCCATCCCTTCTCCTTTCGCCAATCCGTCCCACCGGATCGTGCGGCCGTGCCGCGCTGTGTCCCTTGTTATATACGAGTTGTGTGGGGAAGGGGAGACTCGAACTCCCACGCCTTTCGGCACATGATCCTAAGTCATGCTCGTCTGCCAGTTCCGACACTTCCCCCACGCGAGCAGTCGAAGCTCGCCGAAACGAGCTTCGTTCGGAACAGAAGAGGAGGTTGGTGAGCCGCGAAGGACTCGAACCTTCAACCGGCTGATTAAGAGTCAGCTGCTCTGCCAGTTGAGCTAGCGGCCCCCCTCAGGACGCGCGGGAGTATATCACGCCCAGATCGCTACACGGCAACTTTCTGCAACTTAACGATAAGAACGTTGTACATCTGATACCGCCGAGTACATGATTCCGCACGCAGGAAGCGCCTGGCACGCTTTACACGTTTCAGGGTACCACGTTCATAGCGGCGCTTCCGGCCCTCGGCGATTGCACCGCCAGCTCACGTTCGTTCGGGTGGCAAACCCTTCGGCTCTGTAAACCCCCTGTAAAATCGTCACCATAGGGCAACGCTTTCGAACCCGTGCGGCCCGGTTCTTCGGTCTTGCACTGCCGAACCTTGGAATTAGGGAGAGAACTCACCGCAGGGAGATGACCATGACGAATCGATTGAGAGCAGCCCTCGCTGCCACTCGTCGCTGGCGCAAGAACGACGAGGCCGGCCAGGGCCTCGCCGAATACGCGCTGATACTCGCGCTCGTCGCCGTGCTTTGTATTGGGGCGCTGGGCGGCCTCGGCGGAGCGATCTCCGGCTCCAGTGGGTTCACTGTCCTCCCGGGCGTGCTGTGAGGAACGCCAACGCAATCGATGGGGCGGCGCGAAAGCTCCCTAGTCGCGTGAGAGCTGCGAAAACCACGATCGAAACACCGGCGGAGGAGTCGGTGTCGCCGTGGGCGTCGGGGTCGGCGTTATCGAGGGCGTGGGCGTAATCGTCGGCGTCGAACTCGCGGGAGTAGCCGTGCTCGATGGCGCGGTTCCGCCACCGCTCGAAACAGACGACGGACATTCGCCCGAAGTCGCAAACAGCAGCGTCACCCAGGCCGTCTTCTTCCCATCCGGAGATACGGCCTTTCCTACGCCCACGCACTTCACCGGCAGGCCAACATTCGAGGGGACGTGAACCCCACCGCCGCCTTCGCCGGCCATTATCGAAAGTGCCGCTTGCGGATCGACGGGAACCGGCGCTGAACTCTCGAGTACGGCCAGTCCCTCTCCCCCCGCAGCGAGGTTCGATGGGTAACCGCAATTTACCGCTCGCGTTGCCCATGCGAAGCCCGGTGCACCGTCGGCGTAATGCCCACCCGCGCCGGGCGTGTTCGCAAGGAACTGGGCGTATCCCATCGCCGCCGCATTCAACGGCGCCGATTGCATGAGCCGATGTGAACCTTGAATCGCCCCATCTCGCCAGCTCTGCAGTACCTGCAGGAAGGCCGACTCTTCGGCGGTCGCCGAATGTGGTACGCAGGGTGCGATCGCTTCTGCCGAACCGGTCCGCGCCAGCATCACGGCCAGCACGGCGACGATTCCGGCGCCGCTGAGCAGCACGTTCGCGAGAGAGAGGTGTTTGGAGGGCATTATCTTGGACATACTTCACCAACCGCGGGGGCGCTGGATAGCGACTGACCATAAC
>JBATAT010000144.1:0-4063 GCA_049662005.1 Tepidiformaceae bacterium | reverse complement strand
GAAACGTAGAGGCCGCGCAGGTCGTCCTCGCCAACAGGCACGCCACGCGCGCGCATTCGGGCCACCTCGGCACTCAGGAGATCGGCCACGGCTTCCGACGCCGCAAGAATATCGATTCTCATGGTTCTATTCTTCGAACCCCGAATAGTAGAGGGAACACGATTGGGTTGTTGTCAGCCAATGGTCATCGCCGGAGTACTGCATCAACAGTTGCCACGTATGGTTTTCGTACGGGTCTCCCGGAAGATCGATAGTAAACGCAGCGACCTGCGATCCTGGATCCAGGAGAACCGTGCCCTGTGACACGCCGTCGACCGATACGGACACCGTTCCGGTTGGCGAAGGGCTTCCGGCGAGGACGGTGACGAAAAACTGGTTGAAGCCCAGTTCGACATTCGTTCCGCATCGGTCACCCGTGAGCACCACCGATTGCTGCGCCGGCGGCGACGGGGCCTGGGGTGGCAGCGGCCCCGGACTCACGTGCGCGGAGTTCGAAACCGTACAGGTCGACCCCAGGCAGACCGTTGCCTGCACCGTGATGTTCGAGGGAATTGGCGCATAGGTCGTGAACGACTTCGCGCCGCCGGCAGCCGTTGCCGGCGAGGCCCCGCCCGTCGTGTTCCAGGTGATGGTGTTGTAGGCCTCGAAGAAGCTCGTCGAACAATCGATTTGTGCCTGGCCGCCAATATCCGCGTAGCTGCAGTTCACCTCGACCGCTGGCGGTGGGCCCACTGCCGGGGTCGGAGGCACCGGCGTTGGCGTGCCTGGCTGTGGCGTCGCCGAGGGCGTCGGCGTGGGCGAAGTGAAGACCACGTTCACCGGCGCCGAACCACTCCGGCAAATCGTGATGTTGCAGGCGGTCATTTCAACGATCGCCGAGGTGTTCTGGCTGAAGGTTGTGGCGAACGCAGTGGAACCCGGGTGCACCGGTGCGGGAAGCCCATTGATCGTCCAGCGCGTGGTTGTATAGGTGCCAGTCACATTCCCGGTGCAGGTCACGCCCGCAGACGGCGGCGCCGGCGTGTAGGCGATGTCGCACTTCACGGTCACAGCACTTGGGGGCACTGGCGTCGCCGTTGGTGCGGGCGTACGAGTGGCCGTCGGCGCGGCTGTTGGTGGGAGCGTCGGCGTTGCGGTCTTGGCCTCGCCGCCGGTGTCACCCCCGCCGCCCGGGATCCCGCCGCCCCCAGGAAGCCGCGGGGTGCCTTCGACGGTCGGCGTCTGCGTGTTCGAACCCGGCGTGACCCCCTGGAGGACATCCAGCCCAACGGCAGCCTTCGTCGGGTCGTACGACATTTCGAGGACAGTGGCCCCGGTCGAATCTTTCGTTTGCAGCGCTGAATTCCCATCCTGGTCGTAGCTGTGGATAGCCACCGAAGTCCCGCCCGAACCGGGGTTGAGCACCTCGATCCGGTAGTCCTCAGCCTTCCCCGGAAGGAAGATCGAGGTCGTTCCCGCGTCCGCTGGTGGAGGACTCTCGACGCACGTCGGGTCACGCCACGCATTTCGGCTGGAGATGTAGGCGCCGTCGATGCCGTTCGGCACGGGCGATCCGTCTTCGGGGGCGTTTAACGAACCCACGATCTTGCCTTCTTTGTCCAGGACCCGCACGCGCAGATCCTTCGGCACCGTGATGACGGCCGCACTGAGGTCGTTCGACGGTTCGAATTTCACCGAGCTCAACACCTTGCCCTTGTACGCATCGAGCGTCAGCCGGTCCGCATAGTACGGGTCATTGATCAGGATCTTGCCTTCGCTGTTGATCCCGATGGCCGCGATGTAATGGCCCGGTACCTCGAGGACGAGCGGCCGTTGAGCGTTCAGCTCAGCGCGAATCTCTTCATCCGATCCCGTGCCGAACCCTGCGAACCGCAACGTTGTGCTGCCCGGATGCGCTTTCGCGATCTGGCCCGAGAGTTCGTTCGCAGCGGTCCAGATGACATCGCCATAGACATATCCGTCGCTCACCCAGCCGCGCGCGGTCTTGCGCGCTTCGCTGTTGAACCACGCGTTCACGGTCTCCGGTGTCAGGTCGGAACCGTCCGGCATCGTAACAATGTTGAAGAGCGCCATGATCGTCGTCACCGAAGTCATCGCACAGCCGCACTGCTCGATCGTGGTGCCGCACCAATCCGGCCCGAATTCGGGGTCCGCCGCCTTCGCATATTCCACTTTCGCCCACACGGGGTTGTTCTGCGCGAACAGCGGGGCGCCAGTCGTTCCCGCCGGCGGCGGTGTGACTTTGGCCAACGCCTTGTCGCGTTCTTCCTGCGACTTGTCGCACATGTGTACGCCGGCGTACGCCGCCTCGCCCTGGTTGGTGGTCGCAACCGCGTCGCCCTTGGTCGACCAGGGAATCCAGGTCGGAATCTCGTCTCGATAGATCCACGAAAGCCAGAACGCCAGTGCCAGCAGGCCGATGAGGAGGGCCAATATCGCCGGCGTCTTCCAGCGCTCGAGCGGCGGCTTCACCAGGATCTGCCCGGTCGTCTCGACCACCGTCTCCGCCCCGGCCGTCGGTGTCGCCACGATCCGCATCGGCGCGTACGTCATTCGCCCGAAGAACTGGCGTCGTTTGCGCCGAACCCGCAGGGGAACGCGCTGCTCCTGCCCGGGCTGCAGTTCCACACTCGGGATTTCGAAGTCGAAGAGGTACTGCCCTTCGTCGTCGATTCCACTGAGTGCATAGGTGGCGAGCGCGTTGCCATTGTTTTTCGCAATGACGAAGAAGTTCCGCTTGCTCCTCACCGGCGTCAAGGACAGTTCCGCCGCTTCGAACGCCGTGACCACCAGCTTGCCGAAGGCGATACCTTCGCGCTGGTTCTCGCCGGAGTTCACGACAACGCCGAAGTCGTACTCGCCGGCGAGAGCTTCGGACGCCAGTGGCGGCTGGATCACGAGGGTCACGGTCTCGCGCGTGCCGGGCACCAGCGCGAGCGTCGCCTGGCTGAATGTCACCCATCCCGTCGGGATGCCCGTCACGCCCATCGTCACCAGGTCCACCACCCGTCCCCGGTTGTGGATGACGGCCGTGGCGAAGACCGCCCCGCCTGGTTCGACCGGCGTCGGTGGCGAGGTCAGGGTGATGCTAATCGCGCGCGACGGCGCCTCCTCGACGGCGTCGAAGCTGCCGTCCGAAAGCGCGGTGATCCCCGCATCCGCTTCGGTGGCCGTCGCGGCCGCGGCGGGGACGTACGAAGCGCGCACATCACCGAAGCGGATGTCCTGGTCGTTCTCGACGAGGTTGCTTGTGCCCGGGTCGATCCGGTGGCCGCCGACAAACGTCCCGGCAGCCGACCCAAGGTCCTCCACCATCAGCCGTCCGGATTCGATGACGATCCGCGCATGGCGCCGGGAGATGGAGAGGTCATCGATGACGATGCCGCTGCCATCCGCACGCCCCACCACCAGCGAGGGAAGGTCGATGGCGAAATCATGCGCGACCCCGTCGGGCGTACGAACCTGGAGCGAACCAAACTTCACCCTGGAGAACTCCCCCACACCAGCAGTACGCTGGAGGATACCGGCGACCGGCCCGCCAAGCGAGCACGGTTAAGGAGCGAAAACCACCTCGTAGTTGTCTGTGTCTGAGGACGACGCGTAGTTCCCCGCACCCGTGTAGGTGCCTCGAATCTGGTAGGTTCCTGCTGGGCAGGAAACACCCGTGAGCGTAGCCGACCCCGCAGAGACCGCCGCCGACGCTAAACCGGTACACGAACCTGAACCAGCCCCACTAATGGTCCAGTTCACGGTGCCCCCCGGAACATCGGTATCCGCTACAGGGAAGCTCGACGTCACAGTCGCTGACAGCGTCATCGTTGTCCCCACATCCGCTCCGGTCGCCACAATCGTGGTGGCGGCAGGGTTCACCGTAACGGTAAGGTCAGTCGGCGTTGAGGTGGGCTGGCTTGAGTAATTACCGTCGGTGGACACGTAGGTCGCCGTGATGGTCAGGTCCCCCGCGGAGCTTGGCTTCCACGAGTACGTCGTTTCGCCATCCGAGGTATCTGCGTCCACCGCGCCCGAGACATCAACACTGCCAGCGAAGAACCTGATAGTTCCC
>JBATAT010000143.1:0-2125 GCA_049662005.1 Tepidiformaceae bacterium | reverse complement strand
CCGAACAGGATACCAAGGCCGAGGAACCCGCCGACCAGCAGCGCGTGGGGTATCCCAAGGATGACGCGGAAGCCTACGGTGAGCTTGTTTCGTGGTTCAGTCGATGGGTCGACCTCGATGTTCACTGGATAATGGGTTGCATTGGCGATGGCCACGCGCGGACTCCTGCTGAAGGTGGCCGAAGCATACGAGGTGCGGCTGCACTACGCGATGCGTTGCTCGTTCATGGCCCCGGATCGGCACCGATCGGGAACACCGCTTTGATCCCGTTGTGGTCGCTCGCGTACACGCGTTCGCCGCTCTCGGTGGTCTTCGGAATCGCTCCGAAAACGTCGAGCTGCACGGGACTCCAGCCGGTGTCGAATATGTAGTCCGTCCGCGAGGCAGGCGGCGGCTGTTCCCCAACCACCGATTCGCGGCAGCAGGTGGCCAGGCCCGATCCTGCAAACAGGTCGTACAACCCGAGGTCGATGAAGACCTGGTGGGTGGGCGAATCCGGGGGATCGCCCATATCGCCCAGGACGAACGCCTGGCCCTCGCCACGCCGCTCCTTGTAGAAGGCGGCGAAATCGGCAGCCTGCTGCGCCCTCACGCGTGAATCGATACCGGTCAGGTGCGTGACAAACACGTCGATCGAGCCTACGGATGGCGGACCGTTGAGCCTTACCCAGAGCGCCGCTGCCGCCTCACCATCCGAGGTTCGCGGGTTCAGCCAGCGCTGTTCGCCGTCCGGGTTTGGGAAGCGCGTCCCATTGATCAGGATCAGTTCGCCTTCTTCGAACCCCGCCGAACGGATGATTTCGTCGGCCTGTTCTTTCGTCGTTCCCGCGTACCAGGGCTTGGCTCGCACGTAGAACGGTTGCATCAGCAGTTCCTTCGCGAGTACCGATTTCACCCGACCGTGTTCCGGCGTGTCGGTGACTTCGCTGAACGCCACCACATCCGGCTTGAACTGCTTTAGCTCGTCGATAACCATCGCGAGCCGGGTGTCGAACGTGTCCGAAGGCGCCGTATCGCTCGCGTTCAGCGTCAGCGGGCTCATCAGGTTGATGTACGCGATTCGAAGCTCCGTCGGTTCAATCGTCGGTTCAGTCGGGATCGTCGCGGTCGCAGTCGCGGTGGGGGAGCCTGGTGGAGGGATGATGTCGATCCTGTCGTCATCATCGCCACAGGCTGCCGCGAGGATGGCAACCAGCACGCCGAGTGCCGCCAGCGCAGCCCATCTACCCCGTGCCGAGGGCGAACGTAGTATTCGCAGCTTCGCGATCATTGACAGTCAGCCTCGCACACTGCTTCACTGACTAATAGCGGCGACGACGGAGACGAGTAGCCCCAGGATGTCCGGACAGCGAACCCCGTTTGGTGTGAGGGGGTACGGAACACCAGGGCGAACATCCCTCCCGAGCCTCCGGCCGAAAACAGCTGTTCGCTGTTCGCTGTTCGCTCTTGGCACCAACGCCAACGGCCAACGGCCAATCGCAAATGGCTGTGACTAGATCCGGACGGATGCCCACCGTTAGATGGGGCAGAGGCGTGTTTGCGCCTCCTAAGCGTCCTTCCTCGGAAGGAAAGCAGGGTGGTACCGCGGGCCCCAGCGCTCGTCCCTGGTCTAGGGATGGGCGCTATTTGTTTGCTCTCGTCTTCGCTGGAACACATCGCACTTTATGGTACGCCCGCCGCACCCCCGGCGGTTGCAGTACCGGCGAAAAGGAAGCAGGCACGCGCCATGTTCAAACCCGTCGATGCTCGAGTCAGTTTTCCAGCGCTCGAACAGGAAATCCGCAAATTCTGGCAACAGAACGCTATCTTCCGCCGCAGCGTCGAAGAACGCCCGGAAGACAAACTCTTCATCTTCTACGAAGGGCCACCGACGGCGAACGCTCGCCCCGGCATCCACCATGTCCTCTCGCGTGTCTTCAAGGACCTCATCCCTCGCTACAAGACGATGCAGGGCTACCGCGTCCCTCGAAAGGGCGGCTGGGATACCCACGGCCTCCCGGTCGAACTTGAAATCGAGAAGGAGCTCGGGCTCAAATCGAAGCCCGAAATCGAGCAGTACGGGATTGCCGCCTTCAACGCGAAGTGCAAGGAATCCGTCTCCCGCTACGTCGAAGAATGGACCGAG
>JBATAT010000142.1:0-4881 GCA_049662005.1 Tepidiformaceae bacterium | reverse complement strand
ACTGGCAGCGCAACAAGGGGTTCAAGGAAGGGCTGGGCATGCGCGAGTGGATGGAGCCGTTCGTGACGATGTTGGCTTAATTGCTCAACGTGATGCAAAGACCACGGAAGACTTTCTCATGCGAGTTCGTCCGGCCTGCCCGTGATTGCGCGAAACCTCAATCGATCGAGAGCATGTCCTCGATTCGGAGCGGACCCGGATCGTAGTCGAGTTCGGCGAGGACTTTCGTCGCCGCTGCGTGGCTAACCCAGTGCAGCCCGGAGTTGCGCCGCCGCGATTCGCACCTGCCTGGGCGCGGTTCCGCCCGGGATGTCGCGCGCGGCGAGGGCGGAATCAACTGAGATTTCGAGCACATCGGCTCCGAAGAGGTCGCTTCGCTCGCGGTAGACTTCGAGCGGGAGTTCGTTCAATTCAGAGCCGCGCTTCTCGGCCTCTCGGACCAGTCCGCCAACCACTTCGTGGGCGTTTCGGAATGGCAGACCCTTCTTCACGAGGTAGTCCGCGATGTCTGTGGCGAGGGAGAAGCTCTGTCCGGCGACTTCGCGCATTCGTTCGAGATTGAAGTGGAGGGCAGGCACCATGGCGGCGAAAATGCGGAGTGTTGGCAGGACAACGTTGGAGGCTCCGACGATGTAGGCCTTGTCCTCCTGGAGGTCCCGGTCGTAGGTCATCGGAAGGCCCTTCATCGTCGTCAGGATGCCGACGAGTTCGGCGATGGCCCGGCCAGTTCGTCCGCGCGCCAGCTCGGCGACGTCGGCGTTCTTCTTCTGGGGCATGATGCTGGAGCCGGTTGCGAAGCCGTCGGGGAGGGTAACGAACCCGTATTCGGCGCTGCTCCAGAGGACGATATCTTCGGCGAAGCGCGAGATGTGAACCTGGGTGATAGCACAGGCCGCCGCGAACTCGGCGACGAAGTCACGGTCGGCGGTGGCATCCATGCTGTTCCGGGAGATTGCATCGAAGCCGAGCTCTCGCGCGGTCATTTCGCGGTCGAGCGGGTAGGGTGATCCCGCGAGGGCGCCCGAACCGAGGGGAAGGACGTTCGTACGCTTCCGGCAATCGCCGAAACGGTCCCGGTCGCGGAGGAGCATTTCGCCAAAGGCGAGCAGGTGGTGACCGAGCGTTACGGGCTGCGCACGCTGGACGTGGGTGTATCCGGGCATCGGGTCGCCGGCATGCCGCTCACCGAGTTCGCACAGCGCAAGGATAAGGTCTCGGAGTGCGTCGGATGCGATGTCGCAGGCTTCGCGGACGACCATCCGGTTCAGAAGCGCAACCTGATCGTTTCGCGAGCGTG
Organism: Tepidiformaceae bacterium; assembly: GCA_049662005.1. Classification (GTDB taxonomy): domain Bacteria; phylum Chloroflexota; class Dehalococcoidia; order Tepidiformales; family Tepidiformaceae; genus Amarobacter. The sequence goes on along the minus strand of JBATAT010000142.1, from coordinate 3,584 downwards.
CTGTGTGCAGGCGACCGGCAGCATCACCGATCTTCGCGCGAAGCAAGACTTCGACATGGGTGTGGATGTCTTCGAGTTCTGGTTGCCAGGTGACATGGCCCGCACGGAAGTCCTCCAGCACGAGCGCGAGGCCAGCGATGATCGCCTCGGCGTCGTTCCGAGGGATGATGCCCTGCTTTCCCAGCATTCGCGCGTGTGCGATCGAACCCGCGATGTCGTGTGCCCAGAAATCCTGGTCCATGCCCGCGGTGTAGTCCGCCGTCAGTTGTTCCATTCCGCCTTCGAATCGGCCGCCCCAGGTGCGCTGCTCAGTCATCGAGTGCCTTCTCCAACGGCGGCCAATCGAGGAGTTCACTGACTTCATCGAACGTGAAATCCGGCCGCACGCCTTCTGCATCGGGGTTGAATCGCTTCCAGGCTGCGCTGATGCCGAGCGCCTGTGCGCCAGCAATGTCCTCTGCGAGCGAATTGCCGACCATCAGGGCTTGGTGCGCGGGAACGTCGAGGGCAGCGAGTGCACACCGGAAGATCTCCGGGTGCGGCTTCAGGTAGCCCACTTCCACAGAAACGATCGTCGCATCCCAATCAATATCCAACCCTGCCGCTCGTAAATCGTCGCGGAAGCGGTCGCCGCCGAAGGCGCGGTTCGAAACAATCGCGAGCTTGAAGCCGCGAAGACGAAGCGTGTCCAGGGTCGTTCGGGCATCGGGGTAGGCTGCTTTGCCGCCATCGACGCCGGAGACGTAAATGGCATCGAGGAGGCCGACCGCGTGCTGGTGCGAGAGCGATAGGCCGCTCTCGGCGAGCGTATTCCGTGCAACTTCGGCGTAATCGGGCTCGACCCTGTCGGTCTGGCGTGCGCGCTGCATTGCAAGCTCGACCGCATCCCACGCGATCCGGGAGACATCGAGGTCATCCCGGGGGGCAACGTTCGCCCCGGCGAGGTACTGCTTCGCACGCATCGAAGCGAGCCGGCGAAACTCAGCCGGGGGCGGCGCCTCGGCAGAGTGCCAGAGCGTGTCGCCAACATCGAAGAGGACCGCGCGAAAACCCATGTGCCGGTTGCAATCCCATGGCCCAAGAACGAGACCAGACGCTCGAATGTTCGCATGGCCAGGGCTCTCGGCCAACGACATGGGCCTGAAGAGATGCCGCGCTACAATATCCCGATGCGTCTTCGAGCCAGTGCCACGCTCATTGTTGAGCCAGCCCTCCCTGCCCCACTCGCCCCGCTTCGTGCCCTGTCGCGCAATTTGTTCTGGACCTGGAACACGAACACCGCCGCACTGTTCGAACGGCTCAGCCCCGAACTGTGGGAAGAGACGAATCACAACCCGGTCAGCCTGCTCCAGAGGATTGACCCGGGAATCCTCGAGCGTGCAGCGAGCGACCCGGGCCTGCTCGATCATCTCGCCCACTGCAGGGAGACATTCGAACGGTACCTCTCCCGGGAACCGCTGCACCTCATTCCCGGCGTCAGCCCGGCCGAGCCAGTGGCCTATTTCTCGCTGGAGTTCGCACTGACGGAAAGCCTGCCGAACTATAGCGGTGGGCTTGGAGTGCTCGCCGGGGACCACCTGAAGGCAGCCTCGGACCTCGGGTTGCCGCTCGTCGGGGTTGGGCTGCTGTACGGCGAGGGATACTTTCGGCAGAGCCTTGGCGCGGACGGCTGGCAGCACGAGGAATACCAGCCGATCGATATCAGTGAGCAGCCCCTCACGCAGGTGGCTGCTGCGAATGGCGAAGCACTCAGCATCTCAATTCCGGTGGACGGCCACCGCGTACTGGCGCACGTCTGGCGGCTCGATGTGGGCAAAGTGCCACTTCTCCTGCTCGATACGGACATCGAGGGAAACAGCGATATCGATCGCAGCCTGACGGGGAGACTGTACGGCGGAGATTCGGAACTGCGAATTCAGCAGGAAATGATCCTCGGCATCGGGGGAGTCCGGGCGCTGCGGGCGATGGGGCTGAACCCTGCGGTCTGCCACATGAACGAAGGGCACAGTTCACTGCTGGGCATGGAGCGGATTCGGAGCCTGATGGAGGAACACGGCGCCTCATTCGCCGAGGCGAAGCTGCCCGTTGCGGCAGCGACCGCGTTTACGACTCACACCGCTGTGGCTGCGGGGATCGACCTGTTCCCACCCGACCTCGTGACTCGGCACCTCGGCGACTACGGGCGCTCGATGGCCCTGGATGACCAGTCCCTGCTCGGCCTCGGCCGTACCAACCCACTCGACGAATCCGAGCCATTTTCGATGGCGATGCTCGGGCTTCGGTTGAGCGGCTACCGAAATGGCGTTTCAAAACTCCACCGCACGGTGTCGCAACGGCTGTGGGAGTCTGCGTGGCCGTTGTTACCACTCGAGCAGATCCCCATCGATTCGGTCACCAACGGTGTTCACCTGCCTACCTGGGTGGCGAACGATATCGGCGAGATTTACGACCGCCACGTCGGGGTTTCGTGGCGTGACGATCCAGTGAACGCGCACTGGGCAGGGCTCGCCTCCGTACCGGATGAGGAACTCTGGGGCACCCACGTACGGCAGCGCGAGCGACTCATCACGCGGGCGCGCAAGCAACATGCCGAAGCGCTCATGAGCAGGGGCCTTTCCGCGCATACGGGCCGAGATGCGAATGCGCTCGAACCCGGAGCGCTGACGATTGGCTTCGCACGCAGGTTCGCCGGGTACAAGCGCGCGACCCTGCTCTTCCGCGATCCCGAGCGCCTGGCCGCCATCATGAACAACCCGGAGCGCCCGGTTCAGTTCATTTTCGCGGGGAAGGCACACCCTCGTGACGAGATGGCGAAGGCCCTCATCCGCGAGGTGGTCGCGCTCAGCGAACGACCGGAGTTCCAGGGCCGGCTCGTATTACTCGAACGGTACGACGTCGAGTTGGCGCGAGCGTTGGTCCAGGGTTGCGACATCTGGCTCAACACACCGTTGCGACCGCTGGAAGCGAGTGGAACGAGTGGCATGAAGGCCTGCGCCAATGGCGCCATTCACATGAGTGTGATGGATGGATGGTGGTGGGAGGCATACAAACCGGGCCTCGGATGGGCTGTCGGCCGGCCTAACCTCGATGACGATCCGGATGCACAGGACGCGTTCGATGCAGAGTCTATCTACGACCTGCTCGAAAACGATGTGACCAACATGTTCTACGAGCGCGACGAGGTGGGAGTTCCGCGAGAGTGGGTCCGGTTGATGAAAGCCTCGATCGAGGCCTTTGCACCGGTGTTCAACACCTCACGCATGGTCGCGGAGTACGCAACGAAGGCCTACGCGCCCGCAGCGAATTGCTGGAATTCGCTGACCGCGGATGGTTTGGCGGCCGCGCGGGAACTCGCAGGATGGCTCGAACACATTCGGGCGGGCTGGTCCAGCGTTCAGGTGGGCGGGCTTTCCCACTCCACCGACGCCGGTAACCTGTTGACGATTCGAGCGCAGGTCTATCCCGGGTCGCTGCACCAGGACGAACTGCACGTGGAAGCGGTGTTCGGGCGGGCCGCACACGATGGCTCGTTGGCCCAGGAAGGTATGACCACCCTTCGTCCCGCTTCCCGCGGGAACGACGGA
>JBATAT010000141.1:0-1543 GCA_049662005.1 Tepidiformaceae bacterium | reverse complement strand
GTCGTGAACATTGGGACGACGATGCCGGCCTCGGGGCCGAGGCTGAACGGCTTGAAGTACACGCTGCTCAGCGTGACCCAGTAGGAATCGTCGTCCGATTCCGGCTCGATTATCGCGGTGAGCTTTGCGGCGAATGAGTAGCTGATACCCACAATCGGCGTGCAGGGTGGTGGCGGCGGCTTTTCCAGGCTCGGGATTTCCCGCGCACACTGGTCGAAGTCCTCGACCATCCGGAACGGCTGGCCGACGGCCAGGTTGGCGGCCTGGGCGGCTTCCGGGCTCAGTGCAACTTCAATTGGCTCACCGTGGGGTGTGGTCTTCGGAAGTTCGCCTTCGAGCAGGCGGACGTGGTCTTCGTATCCGGTCAGCGATTGGAGTTGGCCCTGGGGCGAAAGCCAGGTGGTCTCGGCGCCTTCGGCGGCAGTGAAGAACCGGCCCGTACGGAGGTATCGTGCGCTCGATTGTTCGAACCAGCCGATGCGCTCGTTGATCCGCCGTTCGATGGATGCCTTGAGGGCTTTGCCCTCTTCTGTCGCGAGCGGAATCGCCGGGAACTGGGCGCGGTTGCCGGGGCTCTCGTTCAGGTCTTCACGAACAGTGAAGGTGAGGCCGAGGTCGGCCATGGTCCGTGCATAGACTGGCGCGGAAGCGAGCAGGGTCGCCGCCATGATCATCCCGAGAGCGAGGACAGCGAGCAGCCGCCAGTTGCGGCCGCTTCGCCGCGCAAACAGCCTCCAGATCCGGACCATTCCGCGCATCGGGGTCACTCTACACAAGCGCCGGGGTAGCCGCGCCCGGCTTTACGAACGGCGTTCGATGTTTTGCCGCTGAGTGGCCATCACTGCTAGGCTCCGCGACACAAATTCATGCACACCACCGCGACGATTCTGCGCATGGTGATCCGCCGCAGCCTGGCCAACCGCCGATTACTGGCGACGGTCGTGGTGGGCGTTGTCATGTCCGCTGCGCTCATGTCGAGCGTCGTCCTCTATTCCGATGCGATCCGTGACCTCGGCCTGCGCTACGCCCTCCGAACGTCAGATCCGCTCGACCGTAACATTCGCATCACGGCCTCGGGAAGGCCCTCCGTGCCGGGTTACGCAACCCAGCGGGAGACCACCGACCAACTGCTCAAACAGCACACCGCGCCAGCCCTGCATGAAATCGTTCATTACGGACGCTCTTCCACGTTCTACCTCGCGGCGCCGGGGCAGTTACCGCCCGAGGCAGAAGACCGCCCCCGCTCGCACTTCCAGTTCGTCGATACGTTCGACGACGAAGTGAAGCTGGTGGATGGTCGCAAGCCTGAACCCATTACGGGGGACCGGCCCCTCGCGCTGGAAGTTCTCCTCGGCAAAGAGGCCGCGGACCAGCTGGCGGTCTCGCTCGGTGACCGGTTCGAGCTCCACCCCTTCTGGCGCCAGGATATGGAGCCTGTCGCCGTGACGGTGGTTGGCTTTGTCGAACCGCGCGACTACTCCGACCCGTTCTGGTTCGGCAAGAACGATCGGTTCAGCCTTGAATCGCCCTCGTGGGTGACCTA
>JBATAT010000140.1:0-6427 GCA_049662005.1 Tepidiformaceae bacterium | reverse complement strand
GGTTGGCGCTGGCCCGCGGTGTCGTCCCCCTCCGTAGCGATCTCTGCGAGTCATCGGAAGAGCTCCTGCACCTGGTCGACCACCTGTTGATGGAGGGGAAGTATGTGCTCGAGGGCGAAGAAGTGGTGGTTGTGGCGAGCCTGCCAGTCAGCCGCCAGGGCACGACAAACTTCCTGAAGTTGCACGTGGTGGGCGAAGCCGCTCGCTACGAGTAGGCGCCGGGTCAGGCGGCCAGCGAGTCCATGCGTGGCTGTTCCCGGCGGCGCAACGGTTTCATCTCCTCGAGGTCCCGGAGCACATCGGTCGCGTAGAGCGCTTCGAGATCGTACTGGTGGACGCGGGCGGTGACGGCGATGTCGAGCATCTGGTGACCATCGCTCACCGAAATGTTTCCCGGCACCCGCTTCAGGTAGATGTACGACTGTTCGAGCGTGCACTCCACCAGCATGACCGCGAAGCGCGGCCCCCCGAGATGGGCGAGAAAGTCGGAACTGCGGGTGAGCCGCTTTAGCACTTCCACGAGTGAGTTCACAGCGCGGTCGGCAAATTCGTCGCCGCGCCGCTCACGCACCTGCTCGATGTTTTCCAGCGAGAGCTGGATGAGCACGAACGGTGCGTTGTGGGCGCGTGCGCGGGGCATTTCGCGGCGGAGCTCGGCCAGCACGTAGTTGCGGTTCGGCAGGTTCTGGAACTCGCTCAGGTAGGCAGCGCCATGAAGCCTGGTCGAGACACGCCTCCAGCTCCGTCCGCCGAGCCAGCCCATAAGCAGCAGGTTGAGGTTCACGATCGCGAAGAGCAGGAAGAAAGCAACCGAGACAACCAGGTTCGCGGTCGTTGGATGGCGAACGGTACTGGCCACCTGCGCGGCGAGCACTACGCCCCAACCGACAAGCAGCACAACCCGAATGATGTGCTTGCGCGTGTCGCGTCCTGTGGATGCGCTTTCGGGGGCTGCTGGTTCAGACAGCTTCATACATCGTCCTCACTAACGGATATCGGCTGGAGGATGGCAGAACATCAGGCCGCGCCCGCTTCTTCTCCCGAATCGGGTTGAAAATCCGCTTCGCGCGGGGCGTACCAGCGGGGCGCACGCGAAGTCACGTGGACCAGGAAGGCGCGCGCCTTCTCTTCCACCGTTGCCATTCCGCCGTGAACCTTCCGGATCGCGATATCAACTGCGGGGGGCATAGCGGCCACCTCTTTGCGCGTTGCATCGCGTGTGAAATCGAATCCGCAGGCAAGACCCTCGCGGTTGCAGGCGAGGTCCGCCGCGCCCACGAGATCGCCCATCGATGAGACGCCGTGGATGCCTTTCGCCGGGTGGTGATCACGAATCGCCGAGACAAGCGTGTCTGGGAACTTCCAGCGTTGGGCCAGTCGCGCACCAACGTGTTCGTGCCCGATTTCGAAGACGGCCAGTTCTGCTTCGCGGTACTTCATCCCCTCGTGGTTCACCAGGTCGATGACTTCGCCGAAGAGCTTCGGTTCCGCCAGCATCATCGCCAGTTTGCCAACATCGTGGAGGACCCCGGCCGTGAACGCGTCTTCCGGTCGAGAGACGCGTGTTTCGCGCGCGATCAATTCGGCCACCAGGCCAACGCTGACGGAGTGCGCCCAGAACAGGTCCTGGTCGAAGCCACCGCGCTCGAGTTCCGGGACTTTGAAGGCTTCGATGACGGCAGATGAGATAGCGACCGACCGGACGGTGCGCATCCCGAGCAAGATCACGGCCTCGCGGACGTTGGAAATCCGCCGCGCATAGCCGTAGTAGGCGGAGTTCGAAAGCTTCAGTAGCTTCGCCGTGAGCGCCTGGTCCGAACTGATCACGGTCGAGAGATCCATTGCCGCCGAGCGCTCGTCTTCGGCAAGTTGAATGGCCTTCGTGGCGACGCTCTTCAGGGGCGTCAAATCCGTCGTCCGGTTGACGATCACGCGCAACCGGTTTCGGGCGTCACTATCGAGCGAAGAAGGTTCAGTCGTCATGCGGCACTCCGTCGGATGTCGGTATCGGTAGAGACCACCAGGTTCCGGCCACCGTGTTTGGCGGCATAGAGGCGGTCATCGGCTATGCGAAGCGCTTCATTCAAGCTATCGGCACACGAAGGGATGGCCGCCACTCCCGCGGAGATGGTTATCGAAACGGCGATGCCATCCGCAACCGTCAGGCGAGAGCGCTCGATCGCGAGGCGCACGCGTTCGGCGAATCCCGTCACTGCTTCCAGGTCGGCGCCGGGGAGGAAGGCCACGAACTCTTCGCCACCAAACCGCCCGACGATGTCCGCCGCGCGCGCGGTCTTCCGCAGGACGCCGGCGAGCGTCGCCAGCACCCTGTCTCCGACCAGGTGCCCATACGAATCGTTGACCGATTTGAAGTGGTCGAGATCGAAGAGGGCCACGCCGAACGCCGGGCGATCGAGCCCCGAATCGAGCAGGCAATCCTCAGCCGTTTCGACTGCGCTGCCCCGCCGCAGGAGCCCGGTGAGCTGGTCGTGCCGGGCGAGGTGATCGAGCTCCGAAACGAGGTGGTTGAGCTGTGTGTTTTTCAAGCGAAGCGCGTCTTCGATTTCGCGCACGCCGGAGTGGTCGCGGATGTAGTAGATCGTGCCGAGCAAGCCTCCGTAGCGGTCTTTCATGTTCGCCGCGGAGAACGCGGCGCTAAATTTGGCGCCGCCTTTTCGGACTGCGGGAACCTCGAAGTTTGCCAGTTGGCCGCGAAGCCCCAGTTCTCGCTTGAAGTGTTCGGCAGAGACGCGGTCGGCGATCAGGATGTCGACATCGTGGCCCATTACCTCGACGGGTTCATGGCCGAACATTTCTTCGCTGGTGCCCGCGTAAAGCGCGATCTTGCCTTCCTCATCGGTCGCAAGAATGCCGTCCGGACAGGCAAACAGCATGAGCTGGAGCAGGTCCGGGTCGGTGAGCAGGGCGATGAAGTCGGTCTGTGCGGCCAACGTGCCTCCTGTGCGCCATAGGTATCGGTCGAAGAAGCTCGTTTGTTGAGGGAAATCACGGGACGGGCGAGCAGACAGTGTGGTAAGGGCCGCGTACGTGATGCCTGCGGTCTCCCTAGATCTTTCCTGTCTGCCTGGCCCGTTCCAGGGTTACTTCATAGAGGCGTGCGGTTGCTGCATCGATCATCACGCCACCGGCATTCGCAGCCCCCGTCCCCGCCTCCTCGGCCTCGCGAACCTGGGCGATCACCTTTTGCGCCCGCGCGATTTCGGCATCGGTCGGTGAGTACACCTCGTTCGCGATCGGCACCTGGGCCGGGTGGATGGCCCACTTCCCGACGGCGCCGAGTGCCGACGCCCAGGTTGCCTCGCGCCGGTAGCCCTCGTCGTCACGGAAGTCCGCAAACGGCCCATCGATGGCATCGAGCCCGTTCGCCCTCGCGGCCACGATCATGCGGTTGCGGTGGTAGCTCCATGGGTCGCCCGGGTACTTGCCTTCGCCCTTGCCATGGAGGCTGAGCCGCATCCCCTGGCTCGCGGAAAAGTCTCCGAAGCCGAGGATGAGCGCCTCGAGCCTCGGGCAGCAGGCCGCGATCTCCTCGACGTTCGCAAGCGCCTCGGTCTCTTCGATGAGCAGTTCGAGACCGATACGCCCGGCTTCGAGTCCGAGTTGGTCCTCTAGCTGGGTCAGGAGCGTATCGACGAACCAGACATCGCGCGGAGATTTCGGCTTGGGCACGATGATCACGTCGAGGTTCTTTCCTGCCCCCGTGATGACTTCCACCAGGTCTTCGTAGCACCAGTGGGTGTGCGTGCCGTTAATGCGGACCGCGCGCGTCTTCTTACCCCAATCGAGATTGTTGAGGCCTTCGACGATGAACTTTCGCGAGGGAACCTTCTCGTTCGGAGAGACCGCATCCTCGAGGTCGAGGAAGACAAGGTCGGCATCGCCAGCCGCCGCCCGCTCGATCATTTTGGGGTTGGAGCCAGGTGTGGAGAGTTCGGAGCGGCGGAGCCGGGTAGGGCGGGTCATGGATTCTCCTCGTGGTCGATTTCGGCGAAGACCTCATCGTTGTGTTCGCCCAGCTTCGGCGGCCGCCGGTAGATGCCGGATGGCGTTTCGGTGAAGCGGATGGGGCTGTTCGGCAGCACCACCGGGCGCGGGCTTCCGGGATGGTCAACCGCAACGAGCATCTCCCTCGAGCGCAGGTGCGGATCGTTGAAGAGCGCCTCAGCGTCGTTCACCGGTCCCACCGGTACCGCGCCACCGAGGATCTCGATGATCTCTGCCGTCGTGCGCGCCCTCGTCCAACCCGAGACCGTCTCCTTCACGAAGGCCGCGTTCGCCACCCGGTCCAGGTTGCTCAGCGTGCGTGGGTCGTGGATGAGGTCGGCCCTGTCCATGTAGGCGCAAAGCAGTGCCCAGTGGTTCTGGGTTGGCGCAGCGATAGCGCAAAAGCCATCGGCAGTCTGATACACATCAAACGGAGTCAGCTGCGGGTGGCTGTTGCCGAGCGGCCTGGTGATTTTGCCCGCGTACGTGTATCGGTAAACGGCCGCCTCGCACAGCGCCGTAACCGCATCGACCATCGAAACATCGAGGAACTGGCCCTGGCCGGTGGTCCGCGCATGGAGCAGCGCGCTAACGATGCCAAGCGCTGCGATCGTCCCGGGATAGAGGTCGCCAACACTGGCGCCGACTTTCAAGACCTGGCCGTCTTCGGTGCCAGTCATGCTGACAATGCCGCCCATCGCCTGCGCGACCACATCGTACGATGGCCAGTCCGCGTAGGGGCTCGTGCCCGTTCTTGGATCGCCGAAGCCGCGAATGGCCGCGTAGACAAGGCGTGGGTTTCGCTCGCGAAGGGTTTCATAGCTCAGGCCGAGCCTGTCCATGATCCCCACACGGAAATTCTCGACAACCGCATCGGCGCCGTCGACGAGAGCGAGGACTTTGTCGAGCGAACCTTCCTCCTTCAGGTCGAGCATCACGCCGCGCTTGTTGCGATTAATACTGGCGAAGTAGCCGCCGAAGGCGCGTTCGGTATCGCCTTCCGGGTACGGCTCTGAGTAGCGGCTAAAGTCGCCTTCCGGCGGCTCGATCTTGACGACGTCGGCGCCGAGGTCGGCGAGTAGCATCGTACAAAATGGCCCGGCCAGCGCACGCGTGAAATCGATGATGCGGATGCCACTGAGCGGACCGGTCGGGCCTGCGGCCATCGGCGCCGCGTGTTCGTGCGCCGTGCGATAGTCGGGCGCTTCGTTCACCGCTCACCCCAATGCGTCCGGCGCTTAACGAGCACGGTGCGTTCGCCTTCGAAGACCGTCTGCCCGTTCTGGTTTACCCCACGATGAGCGAATCGCACGATCCCCGCATCGTCACGGCTGCCATCGCGTGTTTCGAGCACCTCGCTGAATGCGTAGAGCGTATCGCCATGGTGCACGGGCACGCGAAACCGGACGCCCGTCATGGCAAGCTCCGCGAGCGCCTGCTCGCCTGTGTCCTGCATCGCCAGGCCGATGACCATCGAAGCCGTGACGCCACCGAAAACGATGCGCTGCCCCATCGGGCCTTTCGCCATCTGGTCTTCGTTGAAGTGGCCCTGGGCTGTGTTCATCACCATGTTCGTGAGGAGCACGCCATCCATCTCGGTGACCGTCTTGCCGCGAGCGTGTTCGTACTTCGCCCCAACCTCGAAATCTTCGAAATAGTTGTCAGTGCCGGTCAGGCTGGAAAGTGGTCCGGGCATTCGGGCGCCTCCACGGTGCCCGGCGATTCTAGCAAGGATCGAGTCCGATGGCTGATGGTTTACTCGAAGAGGTCACAGCCCACCGAAGCGGCGGCTGAACGAAGTCGGATATCCAGCGTCGCCAGGGGCACGCCCTCCCGGATAGCCAGGTAGAGGTAGGAAGCATCATAGGCCGACAGGTTGTTCGTGGTCGCAATCGACGCCACCTCTCGGAGTACTTCAGCGGTGGAAAGGTCTACGACTGCAATGGGCATCTCTTGGAGGAGTGCCGTTACGCCAATCGCGGCAGAATCCGCCAGCCGGGATCGGCGCCGCGCAACGACAAGTGTGTTAGCGACTTCGAAGACCCAAATTGGCGGCACGAGCATTTGGCCATCATCGCCGAGCGAGACAAGCATTCGGCGGGCGTATTCGCTCGCTTCGTCTGGCATGCTCAAGGCGATCGTCACGGATGCGTCGACGACGTACTGCATTTAGTAGCGTCGGCCCTCTTCGATTAACTCTTTAATCGAGACGCCTAACGGTTTCTGGCTAGCCCGAAACTCATCCAGTGCCGCTATCAGCTCGGCTCTCGATCGAGGTGAAAGCCGCCCAGGGGTCGGCGACAGCCGCGCGATCGGCTTGCCGTGCCGGGTGATCGTGATGCACTCACCCTGCTCGACTTCATCGAGCAGCCGCGCGAGGTGCGTCTTCGCTTCGTCGACGCCGACAGTTTTCATACCGCCA
>JBATAT010000139.1:0-3316 GCA_049662005.1 Tepidiformaceae bacterium | reverse complement strand
GAGGTAGCCGGTGGCAAGCCCGGGAGAAAGTGAGTAAACTAAGAGAATATTCGACCCCATTTGTGAGGGTTTTCACTTGTCCTATTCCATCATCGAAACCTGCATCGGATGCACCGCCTGCACGAAGCGCTGCCCGACCAATGCCATCACCGGTGAGCGCAACCAACTCCACGTCATCGACCCAACGCTTTGCATCGACTGCGGAGCGTGCGGGATCGTCTGCCCGCCTGAAGCGATCCTTGATACGTTCGGGAACGTCTGTGCGACCTACAAGAAAGACCGGTGGCCAAAAGCCATCGTTATCGAAGAGAAGTGCATCGGCTCGGGCTGCGAGCTCTGCATCAACATTTGCCCGTTCGACGCCCTCAGCCTGAAGCACACCGACCGGATCGATGACTTCTTCGGCGTGAGCACGCTGGACGAGAAGAAGTGCACCGGCTGCCGCCTCTGTGAAGACGTCTGCGGCTGGGATGCGATCCACATCTTCCCGCTTAAGGACGAGATCCTGAAGCCGTTCGAGGCACTCACGCCCGAAGAGCAGGTCATCGTGACGGAGGCTCGCAAGATCAAGGAAGAGAGCGGTTTCAAGGTCTAACGCAACCATGGTTCAACCGACGAGGAGGGCCGCCAAGTGCGGCCCTTCTCGGTTAGGTGAAGGCCTCGATCTTCGTCGCCAGGTCGATATCCTTCGCCGTCACTCCACCGGCGTCGTGGGTGCTGAGCCGGAAGGTCACCTTGTTGTAGACCCAGTTGACCTCGGGGTGGTGGTCAAGCTTCTCGGCCGTTGTGGCGACGCTGACGACGAATCCGAGGGCGGCGATGTGGTCCTTGAAGGTGAACTGCTTCGCGATGGCGAGGGAATCGGCCTCAGCTTTCCATCCCTCCAGGTTCGACAGCTCTTCGGCGACTTTCTCTGCGCTCAGTTTGGTTGCTGCCATCGTGTGCCTCCAGGTAAATCAATCTTCGCGGTTTGTAAGACTACTCCCAGATAGTATGAACCCTGGCATGACGAGGAAACGGCTCGGGGAGAAGCGCGTTTCCCGCCGCTGGATGCTTGGTGCGATGAGTGCCACGGCAAGTGCGGCCGGGCTGGCAGCGCTTCGCTGCAGTAATGGCGACGGTAATTCTCCACTCCTAACGCCGACCGAGATTGAGGACGAAACCCCCGGTGCGAGCGTGAGCCCCACGGCCCGCCCACAGGATGGCAAGCGGGGTGAGACGCTGCGCTACACCGGGTTCGTCATCCGGGACCAGTCGTTCGACCCGCACAAGACCCAGGCGGGACCGTTCTACGGGCACCAGTCACTGATCTTCAGCAAACTCCTTACCTACCAGGACCAGGCCAAGGGGATCATCGTCCCGGACCTGGCGGTGGCGATGCCCGAACAGGTGGATAGCCAGACGTTCGTGTTCAAGATCAACCCAAACGCGCGCTGGCATGACATCGCGCCCCTCAGTGGTCGCGCGGTCACTGCCGAAGACGTGAAGTTCTCGATTGAACGCCAGCTATCCGAAGACCAGTCGTTTGTACGCAAGGCCCAGTGGTCGGTCATCGACTCGGTCGAAGCCTCGGACCTTCGGACCGTTACCTGCAAGCTGAAGCAACCGATGGCGGCGCTTCACCACCTCTTCGCGGATGTCCACAGCTTCATCGTCGCGCCGGAAACCGCGGGTGACCGGAATGAGATCGGGGAGAATTCGCAAATTGGCAGCGGGCCGTTCCAGTGGGTGGAATGGGCCGATGGGCGCCATGCCAGCGTTCGCCGCAACCCGAACTGGCACGGAGGCGGGCAGCGGCCCAACCTCGATGGTCTCTCGCTTGTGCAGCCAGCATCGACCGCCGAGGTCGAAGGGGACCTTCGAACGCACGAAGTCGATGCAGCCATGGTCGGGCGGATCCTCGCCGACCGGCTGAAGAAGGCGATCCCGGAACTGACCGAAACGACGATGGGCCACTCGCAGTTCTTTGGGATGCGTTTTTCACTCGTGAACGATCCGTACAACGACCTGCGCTTTCGCACGGCGGTGACGATCGCCCTCGATCGGCGAGCGATGGTCGACAAGTTCTTCGGTGGTTCGGGCGGGATCAACCCCTGGGTGAGCTGGCCGATAACGGACTGGGCGCTCCCGGAGAGCGAACTGACGACGCAGGCGGGGTACCGCCCGGGCGATGGCGGGCGCGAGGAGGACATCCGTGAAGCACGCGCGCTCCTCGATGCGTTCAAGGCGGAAAAGCCCGTGAAGGACGACCTTCCCCTGTTCGTGCTGGAAGAAACCGAGGGCGCGCTCGAATTCGGGGCGACGATCCGCGACCAACTCGTCGCCAACCTCGGGTTGGAACAGATTCGCGTGGTGCCGCTGCCGCTGGCGAAGCTCTCTGGCCTGCTCCTCACGGGTGAGGCTCCCTGGGCGGCCGCACCAGACAACGGTTGGATCGACCTGGATGACTGGGTCTATCCGTATTTCCATTCGAGCGGTTCGAAGAACAGCTTCCCGCTGCGCGATGATGAGCTAACGGCGATGATCGATGCCCAGCGCGTCGAGCTGAACAAGGATGCGCGGCGCGAAATCGGCTACAACATTCAACGCAAGCTGTTAACCATCAACGCTGGCGTGAACCTCGTGAGCGAACGCGTTGTGGCGCTTTCCTGGCCATATGTGAAGGGGTTCCCGCTCGATACTTCTGATGGCTATCAGCATCGTTTCGCGGATACATGGATCGATCAGAGCGATGCGACATTCCGGCGGCGATAACCGTGAACGCCTCTCGCCGAGGGCTGGCGACGAGGTCCGATTGACGCCGCGCTCGACGCTCAGACTTCGAGCCCAAATCGCGAGAGTCATTTCCTCAACCGTGACCACATAGTTGTTCTAGAGAACGGAATCGCCGTGTTCGACGAGCATTTCGAGGTGGAGCGCGATTGCCTCGCGCATGTCCTGGCGGGTCTCTTCAACGGTGAGTCCAGCGCCAAAGCAGCCGGGCAAGATCGGGCTGTGGGCAAAGTAGCCGGGATCCTCAGGCTCTTTCTCGATGATGATCGGGAACGTGTATGTTCGAGTCGCCATGGTGGAATCATAGCACCCGAGGTCAGGCGGTCGCAGGCCGTCCCACGCCCAGGTAGCTCACCCCAGCCGACTCAATTTCCATCCTGTCGAGCGCGTTCCGGGCGTCGACGATGAGGGGGGCGAGCGACGACCAATCGGTCCGGCGGTAGTGCTTGTGATTGCTGTGGACCACGGCGAGGTCGTAGCCCGCCAGGGAATCCGCCGGTTCGAAGCCGAGTTCACGGACGCCCGCTTCGCTGAGGAGCGGGTC
>JBATAT010000138.1:0-8212 GCA_049662005.1 Tepidiformaceae bacterium | reverse complement strand
AGGCGATGGTCGCGAGCGTGGTTCTCCACAGTCACTTTGAAGTCGATGCGTGGAAGGCCCGTGTAGAGCGTCACTTCGGCAATGGCGCTGACCAATGGCTCGCGGCGGCTCTTCCGCGCAGTTCGCTTTCCGTTCAGCCCCTCCGGAACCCCGAGCGCGGCACCGAGGATCAGCCGCTGGAAGATTGGTGTCCGATCCCAGCCAATCTGAGTCCACTCTCCGACAAGACCGTCCGCGAGGATGTCCGCGTTGTATTCGTCGCCGCGGTCGCCTTCGGAGACGAGGGCGGCGACGTTTCGCATTTCGACATCGTTGTGCCAGTCGCGGATGAAAAGCTTGCCACCCTTCTTCAGCGTGATTTCGTAGAACTCGTTCTGGAGATCTGGGACCTGATCCCTCACCCCCGACCCCTCACCCAGGCTTGGGAGAGGGGAGCCTGGAACCAAGAGCTGGACGCCGATTGCGTCGGTGGGAGGGAGGACAGCAACGATTTCGGCGCGGGCGGATTTTCGGACCGTGACTTCGGCGGTATCGGCGAGGTTGTTGGCGGCGATCTGGCGGACTTCATGGCGCACGGACTCTTCATCGACGACAGTGAGGTCGGGGCCGACGGTGGTGGTGACCTTCAGGTGGCGTCCGTCGAGTTCCCATTCCATCGCCTCGATGTTGTGGTTGTCGTAGCGCTGCTCGCGGAGGAAGTCGAGGTGCCGAAGGGCCGACCACGGAGTCAGGCCGGCCTGGTGGACGAGCACTTCGGTTCGCGTCTCTGATTCAACAGCGAACGGGACGCGCGAGCCATCGGGAAGCTGGAATTCAGATCCCTTCGACCAGTCGTGTGGCACATTGGCGCGCAGAACGGTCGCTGCGTTCGCGACCGGCCGGAAGACCGTCAGCCCTCCGGGTGCGGCCAACGCGGAGCGCCCCGCAAGGTGCCACATCGATTCCTTCGCGACCTGCTGGGCGAGTTGCTCCGCGCGGTCGTAGCGGGGGAACATCTCGATGTGCGTCTGGTCGACGCTGCAGCCGCAGATGGAGTCGTGGGGTGAGTTTTCGAGGAGGGTGCGCCAGGCGTGACGGAGGGCCGGGGTACCATCGGGACCGTGGTGGAGATAGCTCAGGAGTTCGAGTGGTTCGGCGTACTTCTCCAGCCAGCCCGAGACTTCGAAGTCGCGCTGCTTGATGTTCATCCGCGCGGAGAGCACGCCGACGAGAACGTTCGAACGGTCGGGTGAGCGCATCTCGCCGTGGTGAACGACGTCATCTACGCCCGCTTCGAGGACGGCCTTCTCATACTCGGCCAGTGTGGCCAGCTTGAAGTCGTAACCCCGGTCGGCGGCGGCGGCGAGGATGGCGGGGACATGCTTTTCCATGCGCGAGTGGTCGGTACCGTTCATCAGGACGGCGGGGAGACCATCGGCGAGGTCGCGCTCCTGGCGGCGCGTGCGTTCGAGCAAGTCGTCGGGTTCCGTGGGGAGCCGCCAGCCGCTGGAGTAGCTGTTGCGCAGGTAGAGCACCGGCAGGCGGGTGCCATCGGGCGCTTCCCACTGGAAGCTCCACCCGGGGATTGCATCGGAGACACCTCGCCAGAGGCAAGCGCTGGTGAGCTGGAGCTGCTTCATGATCTGGGGCATCTGGGCGATATGCCCGAACTGGTCGGCGCAGTGGCCGACGCGGAGCGAGCCACCAAGACGTTCGGCAAAGCGGATACCTCGCTGGAAGCTGCGGATGTGCGATTCGCCGCTGGGAAGGAATTCGTCGGGCTGTACCCACCATGGCCCGATGACGACGCGTCCGGATTCGATCAGTGCGCGCAGGCGGCCTTCGTTCTCCGGGCGCAACTGGAGGTAGTCTTCGATAACGATCGACTGGCCGTCGAGGTTGAAGCAGCGGTATTCGGGGTGATGCTCCATGTGGTCCAGGAGCTCATCGATCATCTGCACGAGCCGCCAGCGAAAGAGCTCATGCGGCTGGTACCACTCTCGGTCCCAATGGCAATGCGGTACGACGTAAACGGTACGGCTCACGGATGCTCCTGGTGACGGCCTGGCCGGCGAGCCATTGTGCCACCGGAGTAGTACGGGCGCTGCACCGCAAATCCGCTTTCGCGGGACGAAACGAACACGCGAATCGCCCTCCGGGAGGTTCGGGCCTATACTTCAGGTTCCGGGCGACCGGTAGTTGGAGGTTTCGATGAAGAAGTTCCTGGGTATTTTTGCCCTGCTTGGAGCAGCCGTGGGGGCTGTGATGTTCTGGCGAAAACGCCAGGATGACGACGAGTTCCTGGATGAGGAACTCGACTAGCCGGGAGCCTGGCGCCAGAGTTTGAGTCTCGGTAATTGATAAGTTCTGCTAGCCATATCTCGCTCGTTGAGCACGATGGCGGTACCATTACGCTGTGCCTATTGAAATCACCTACCTTGGTCGCAACTGCTTCCGGTTGAAGGGCCGGGACGGCTCCGTTATTACCGATCCGTGCCCACCTGAAAGTGGATTCACGATAGGGAAACAAACGGCGGAAGTGGTCACGATCAGCCGCCGGGACGACCCGGGTTATTCGTGGTCATCGGGAATCGGTGGCGATCCCATGGTGTTCGACGCACCGGGCGAGTACGAAATCGGTGGCATCCTGATCACCGGCGTGGCGACGAAGGCGCTCGATGGCACGCGGAACGTGGTGTTCATCAGCGAAATCGATGGCATTCGCGTTGGCCACCTTGGCCTCGCTGCCTCGGTCAGCCTCGAGGACCTCAAGAACGTGGATGTCCTGCTACTCCCCGTTGGGGGTTCGAACGCGCTCGCACCGAACCTGGCAGCGGATTTGATGACCAAGATCGAACCGCGTATTGCCATTCCGATGAACTACCAGGTGGGTGGGGAGAAACTCCCGCTCGAACCACTTGCTGCCTTCCTCAAGGAAACAGGGACGAAGCCTGAGCCGCAGGCGAAGATCAATGTGAGCCGGAGCGGCCTGCCTTCAGACCTGACCGTTATGGTGCTCGAACCGAAATAGCCCTCCATGCGTTTGACCGAGCGGATTGCTCGTCGAGTTCGAGACCACACACCCCGTCTGTTTCAGCGATATTCAGTTTTCACGACATTGCACGGGACGCCACACGACGCACATCTTCGGGGTCGATTCCGGGGCTGATTTCCGCGATCCAGATGCTGAAATCGAGCAGATCGAGGTCGATCTCGGTCTCGGGCGGTCGCGGTTGCCAACGCTCCCAGAGACCGAAGACCGTGGCGGTCGAAGGCATGCCCCGGCCGAGGTCGCCAAGTTCGAGCGCGTACTGGTGACCGAGGGCAGAGCGCCAGTAACGCCGGCCGGCGCGGATGCCGGCAGCGGCTTCGATGGCGCGAGCAACCGCCGGGCGGCAATCGAGTTCCTGTTCGAAGAGCAGAGGATCGGCACGAATGTCCGCCTCAACGCTATCGAAGGCATCGCGGAGTTCGAGTCGCCAATCTGCTGTTCGCGTGCTGGCCACGGGCCCGACGTACGGCACCGGCTCGGGTCCGTTGGCGCCGGTAGTCCGGTCCAGGAACTCCACAATGCGGGCGGCGATTACTGGACCCTGGTCGTCCTGCATGAAGTGGTCGGCGTTTTCAATCGGGAACGGGCCTTCAGCGTTGGGTAGCCGCTCCTTCAGGCGGTCGGCGTAGGTCTTCCCGAAGACGCTATCCTCGGTGCCCCAGAGGAGCAGGGCGGGGACGCTGGCAACCGCAGGGAGCTGGGCGTCGAGCCTGACCATGTCGTCCCAGCCGCGGTCGCCTTCGGCCATCGGGATGGTGCGCGGCCAGGTGAGGACGACGCTGTCGGATTCGGGTTCATCGAAGACGTGGTGGTAGGCGCGAGCCTCTGCGGGCGACATCCCTCTGCGGCTGATCGCCGAGGGGCCTTGCTGGGAAAGCACCTTGAGCCGCTTCATGAAGAACTGTCCGATGAGCGGGGCGTGCCAGGTCGTCCACGGGCGAGGCGAAGAGTGGAATCGCCCAACGCCGCCGGTGAAAGCCCAGGTGCTCATCAGCACGAGTGCGCCAAGACGTTCGGCACGCTCGACTGCGGCGCCCAGGCCCTGCGGCCCTCCCCAGTCCTGTCCAACGATGACAAAACCGTTCAGTTCGAGCTGATCGATGAAGCTGACGAGGTCGGCGATGTGGTGTGAGAAGGTCAGCGCGGAATCGAGGCGCGGATGGTCGGAATAGCCTGCGCCGATCCAGTCCGGGGCGATCGCACGGTAGCCGGCGGCCGCGAGTGGCGCGAAGAACTCACGATAGAGGAAGCCCCAGGTCGGATTTCCCGAGAGCAGCAGCACTGGCCGTCCAGTCGCGGGGCCTGCTTCGACGTAGGCCATCGTGCGGCCATTGACCTCGACTGCTTTCTGCTGACGGGGGAAGAGTTGTTCGAGCCATGCGGGCTTCGTTCGCAGTTCTCGCGCCATGGGACGCCTCCAAGTTCGGTATGCCTGATCGTTGGAGCCCATGTTCGCACGCGAAGACAAGGCCAAGGAGGGACCAGTGCCGGGCAGCGAACTCAACGGCGGTTCCCTGTTCCCTGTTCCGCGTCTACATTCGTATCTCGTGCAACTCTGGCTCCAAATCGAAGGCAGCCCCGAACGAATCGAACTGCCCGGCGGAGGTTCGGCCCTGATCGCGTTCATGTCATTCGCCGTCTCACGCGGCTTCGGTGCCACGCATCCACTGATCGCGCTCGCCGACCGGCTCCATGACGAGCATCGGGTGCGCATGGGACCATTGACGACCTTCTATGAGTTCGAGGCGGAGGATGCAGAGGATCGTGAGAAGCTGGAGGCCGCGTACCAAGATCCCGAAGAATTGTCCGAGGAACTCACGAAGCTGGTTGAAGCGATGGGTTCGGACCCGATGTGCGAGACGTTCGCGCGCCGGGGAGACGCCGATGACATACCGGCACAAGCTGGCGCGCTGGTGGAATTGCTGGCCGAACCCATTGCCGCAGGGAAGCGCGTGCGACTGGTGTACGCCCTGTGATGCGCCGGCGCCGGGCCTCGATCATCGCCCGGGAGAAGTGGGCAACAGGGCATTCCTCCTACCTCGCGCGAATGCTCAATTCGCAGGCAGGAATGGCGCTTGCGACCTCTCGCGTTCAGCGAGTGATCGACCTCCTCGACCTCTGTCCCGGCCGCAGGTACCTGGATATCGGCTGCGGGACCGGCGCCTACGCCGACCTTGTCGCGCAGAAGGCGGGCCTCGAAGAGCCGCCGGTCACGATGGACCTTGTCGGACAGATGAACGGGGCGGTGGACCTGACAGGGTGGCCGGAGAAGCTGCCGTTCGGCGATGCCTCGTTCGATTGCATCACGAGTTTCTACTTCTTGCGGCGTTTCGATGATGACGTTTGCCGGGCATACGCCCAGGAAATCGGCCGAGTCCTTGCGCCGGGCGGGTCGGCGCTCATGCTCGAATTTGCGCCGGTGCGAAGCGGGATACTGAATCGCTTTCACGAGCGGCTGGTGAGCTTCGGCTGCGCCGAAGTCGACCTGCGGGGCTGGGGACGGCTGGCAGCGCTTTACACCGAGGCAGGGTTCGATGCGATCGATCGGGTGAACGTGGGGCCGTTCGTTCTTCCCCCGATCCCGCGGGTGGGCGTGTTACTGCGGCGGGCACCGGAACAGTAGCAATGCGAAAGGCCCGTCCGGTTGGACGGGCCTTTCGAGAGAGCGGGCGAATGCGGATTACTGGTTGCGAACGCGGGCCGCGATACCCACTCCGCCCAGGCCGAGTGCCACAGCCACGAGCATGAGCCCGATGAGCGGCATCGAATTCGCGGAATCCGTCGCGGGGCCGGTACCAGTGACCGGCGCACCTGGCGTTGCCGTAACAGTCGGAGTAGTGGTGGTCGCAGCAGCGACAGTCAGGTTGACCGTGTTGAGCTGGAAGTTGGCCCAACCGGCAGTCTGCGCGGCCTTCTTGCCACCAACGTAGAACTCAACGGTGCTGGCTTCGGTACCACAACCGGGGCTTGTTGCGGGATCGAGCGCCGGCGAATCGAGCGCGTAACGGGATTCGTTGTTGGCGATGAATACCGCGGTGCTGCCACAGGCGGCGTTCCCGATGCGTGCTTCGACGAGCGTGCCGGATGGCGCCGGAACACCATCGATCATGACGTTGCCGACGAAGCGCGCCGGGGGGTTCGGTGGGGCCTGGGCAGCGGCGAGGCTCACCAGCATGGCCGCCCCAACGGTGGCGGCAAGTACTGCCGCCAGGGTCAATCCAATCGATCGTTTCAACCTGTTCATCTTTTCTCCTGTGGTGTTAGTCGGTCGCAACAGTCCAGTTCAGAGAACCGGTGCTGTTAATTGCGATCCAATAGGCACGCCCGGTGACGAACGTGGTGAAATCGTTGGCGCCAGGGATACCAGCGCTGCCCGGGAAGAAGCCTTCGAACTTCTGCAACGGATTGTTGTAGTAGAAGATGGCTGTGACGTTGTTCGAAACGTCGTTCGTGAGCGGATTGTCGGGCGATTCGAGACCCTTCAGTGTGCTCGCAATATCTGCGCCGTTCTTCCCATTCCAGACGATAAGGGACCAGCGGAAATAGAGGGTGAAGGTAGCGGTGGCACCCGTGCCGTAGGTGAAGTTATCGGCAACGACGTCGGGCGAGGTGCCAATGGGGGTCGTCACCGCGACACGGACCACACCATTCGCGTGGGCCGGGGAAACGATGGTGATCGAGGTATCGTTGACAACAACGAGGTTGGTTCCGGCGACACCGTCGAAGGTTACGCCGGTCGCGCCGGTGAACCCGGTGCCGGTGATCGTCACGACAGTCCCGCCACCAACAGGTCCTTGCGATGGGCTGAGGAGGGTGATGTTCGGGCCGCTACCGTAGACGAAGTTATCGGCGGTGGTGTTCGGGCTGGTGCCTGCGGCCGTCGTCACGAGGACGTCGACCGTTCCCGCTGCGTGCGCGGGGGAGGTGGCAGTCAGCTGGGTGGCGCTGTTGTAGGTAACCGTTGCTGTTGCGAGACCGAAGGTAACCGTTGCGGCCGGCGTGAAGCCCGTGCCGGTGATAACGACAGTCGTGCCACCCGTTATGGAGCCGGTGGCTGGCGCCAGGCCGGTCACCGTCGGGCCTGCGGTGTAGGTGAAGTCGTCGGCGGTAGTGTCCGCGCTGGTGCCCAGCGGGGTGACGACCTGGACGTTAACGGTCCCAACCGCATGGGCGGGGGCGGTCACCGTGAGTGAGGTGGCTGTGGTGTTCGTGATGGTGCCGGGGGTGGCCCCGAAGTTGACTTCGCTCGCGCCGGTGAAGCCGGTGCCGGTGATGGTGACGACCGTGCCCCCGGCGATGTTTCCACTGGTGGGGCTGATTGCGGTCACGACGGGCGCGTCGCCGTAGATGTAGTTGTCCGCAGCGGTATTGGCACTGTTGACGACTCCTGCGGTCACGATGACATCGACAATGCCCGCCGCGTGCGCAGGAGCGATGGCGGAGATGGTGGTGTCCAGCAACACGCTGAACGACGTAGCAGGGGTGCCACCAAACGTCACTGCCGTTACGAGGGGAGCCGCGCTAGTGCCGAAGCCGGTGCCGGTGATGGTAACGAGGGTACCGCCAGCTATGGGGCCACCTGGCGGGGCAACTGCTGTGACGGTCGGTCCGGGAGCGATGTAGTTGAACTTTGCGTTCGCGTTGGTCACGCTCGTGCCGGCCGGTGTGACGACCTGGACGTCAACTACGCCTGCTGCATGGGCCGGGGTGGTGGCCTGAAGCGACGTGGGAGCGACGGCGGTCGCGGCCACCGAGGTTCCTCCGAACAGCACGGCGGTTGCACCCGTGAAGTTCGTACCGGTGATGGTCACGAGGGTGCCGCCAGCGGTATCGCCGCTAACGGGCGCGACTGATGTGACGACCGGCGGTGGAGTTGCATAGGTGAATGCGCCGACGGAAGTGACACTCCCATCTGCTGTGACGACGACGTCAACCGCGCCCGCGGCATGCGGAGGGGTTGTGACGTTCAGCGTGGTGTCATTGGCGACCGCGAAGGCTGTGACGGCTGTACCACCAAAGGTCACTGCCGTTACAAGCGGCGTCCCCGATGTGCCGAAGCCGGTGCCGGTGATTACCACGGCGTCGCCGCCGGCAGTGGAACCGGTGTCGGGCGAAACATCGGTGATCGTTGGGGCGGCGGCGAGGGCGGGTAGGGCGCCCGCGGCGAAGAGCGCCGCGAAG
>JBATAT010000137.1:0-7708 GCA_049662005.1 Tepidiformaceae bacterium | reverse complement strand
GATCACGATCCCCGAAGAGCCGTGCGTAGACGCCCCGGACGTCACCCGTCGCCTCGTTGAGTGGAACCTGGCGCAATCGCGGCATGCGCTGACCTCCCGATCGAACTTCGACAGGACAATACGCCATCGGGTCAGGACGCGGGCCGTCGCACGGCCCTAAGCGACGTTCTCGGTTTCGCCGCCGAACTGGGAGTTATAGAGGTTCGCGTAGGCGCCTTCTCGCGCCAGCAGCTCGATATGGCTTCCCTGCTCCACGATCCTCCCGCCGTCCATCACGAGGATCGTTTCGGCATCCCGGATCGTCGAAAGGCGATGCGCGATGACGAAGCTCGTCCGCTGCGAACGCAACACCGCCATCGCGTGTTGGATCAGCACCTCGGTGCGCGTATCCACCGAGCTCGTCGCCTCATCGAGGATCAGGATCGGCCGGTCGGCGAGGAACGCGCGCGCGATGGTGATGAGCTGGCGCTCGCCCGCGCTGACAGAACTGCCGTCATCGTCGAGGATCGTGTCGTACCCATCGGGAAGCGAATGCACGAAGCGGTCAACAAAGCTCGCCCGGGAGGCCTCGAGGATCTGCTCTTCGGTCGCATCGAGATTGCCATACGCGATGTTTTCGCGGATCGTCCCACCGAACAGCCACGTATCCTGGAGCACCATCCCAATCTGCGATCGGAGTTCGCGGCGCGGAATTCTCGAAATGTCCCGGCCATCGATCGTTATCCGGCCTTCGTCCAACTCGTAGAACCGCATGATTAAGTTAACGAGGGTTGTCTTGCCCGCTCCCGTCTGGCCCACGATGGCGACCGTTCGTCCCGGTTCGGCCACGAGCGACAGGTCGGTAATAAGCGGCCGTTCCGGGTTGTACGAGAACGAAACATGGTCGAACTCCACTCGCCCCACGGTCTTCTCAACCGGTTCGTACGCGGAAACGTCTGCCGATTGTTCTTCCGCATCGAGCAGTTCGAAAACGCGTTCCGCCGATGCGATCCCGGACTGGAACATGTTGATCATCCCGGCCATCCACGAGAGCGGCTGGGTGAAGCTGCGGGAGTACTGGATAAACGCCTGGATTCCGCCAATCGTCATCGCTCCATCGGCAACCCGGACGCCACCGAGGACCGCGATGGCCACGAAGTTCAGGTTGCCGATCAGCATCGTCGCGGGCTGGATGACGCCCGAAACGAACTGCGCGCCAAAACTCGCCTCGTAGAGTTTCTCGTTCGTCTCGCGGAATCGTTCGTCGACCTCCCGCTGGCGGCCGAATGCTTTCACGATCGCGTGGCCCGTGAACGTCTCTTCCACCTGGCCATTCAGCCTTCCGGTGTGCATCCACTGGGCGATGAACCGCGTCCGCGATCGCTTGGCGATCGCCCGGATCATCAGCATCGAAATCGGGATCGTCACCAGGGCAACCAGCGAGAGTACCCAGGAAATCCAGATCATCAGGGCGATCGTCCCCAGCAGCGTGAGCATCTGGGTAAGCATCTGCGAGAGCGTCTGTTGCAGGCTCTGCGCGACGTTGTCGATGTCGTTCGTCACCCGGCTCAGCAGGTCGCCTCGCTGGGCACGGTCAACGTAGCTCAGTGGCAGGCGGTTGAGCTTGTCCTCCACGTCGGACCTCAGCCGGTACATCGTTCGCTGCACAACGCCCGCAAGCATGTACGACATCCCGTACTGCAACGCCCAGGAACCCAGCAGCAACCCGCCGGCAAGCCCGAGGATGCGCCCGAGGTGTCCGAAATCAATAGCACTCCGGGAAATCGTTGCCCGGACGATGACGTCCGTCGCGTTCCCGAGGATTTTCGGGAGGATGACGCTCATTGAAACGCTGAAAATCGTCATCAGGACGGCAAGTGCGACGAGCTTAGCTTCGGGCCTGAGCCGCCTCAACAGCCGCCGCGTGGTAGCGCCGAAATCCTTCGATTTCTCGGTGGGCATGCCCACCGAACCGAAGCGCATCCCCGGCTGACCGCCGGGTGGTGGAGGGGCAGCCTGCTTCTTGTCGTCGGCTTCGGTCATGCGGCCGTCCCCTGCCCGAGTTGTGATTCAACGATCTCCGTGTAGGTCGGGCAGGTCGCCAGGAGTTGTTCATGGGTGCCGAGGCCAACGATTTCGCCGTCCTCAAGCACGATGATCTGGTTTGCGTGCATGATCGAAGAGAAGCGTTGGGCAACGATCACGACCGTCGCATTGCGTGTGTATGGCGCGAGCGCCGCCCGGAGTTTCGCGTCCGTCGCCAGGTCCAGTGCCGAAAAGGAATCATCGAAAAGGTACACATCCGGCTTGCGCACGAGCGCCCGCGCCATCGCCAGGCGTTGCCGTTGGCCACCGGAAACGTTCACGCCGCCCTGCGCGATCTCGGCCTTCAGCCCGCCTGGCATCGCTCGGACGAAGTCCGCAGCCTGGGCGACCTCGAGCGCGCCCCAGATCTCCTCTTCTGTTGCATCGGGCTTGCCATAGCGCAAATTGCTTTCGACCGTGCCGGCGAACAGGTATGGCTTCTGCGGCACAACGCCGATCCGTTGCCAGAGCACTTCGGGGTCGAGCTCCCGCACGTCGACGCCGCCAAACAGCACCGAACCGGAGGTCACATCGAACAACCGTGCCGCCAGGTTCACCATGCTCGTCTTCCCGGCCCCTGTGCTTCCGATGATCGCTGTCGTTTGACCCGGAAGCGCCACGAACGAAATGCCGGCGAGTACCGGGTGTTCCGCCCCCGGATAGCTGAAGCCGACATCCCGGAACTCCAGCTTCCCTGCGGTCGGCAGCGTCGTAATCGGCGTGGGTGGTGGCACCACCGAACTAAACGTGTTGAGGACATCCTGCACGCGCTCGGCCGAAACCGCTGCCCGGGGCGCCATCATCGCCACCATCGTCGCCATCATCGCCGCCATCATGATCAGCGAAAGATAGGTCAGAAACGCCACGAGCGACCCGATACTCATATCGCCGTTGTTGATGCGGTGGCCCCCGAACCAGATCACCGCGATGCTCGAGGCGTTCACCACAAGCATCATCGTTGGGAACATCAGCGCCATCAGCCGTCCCGCCTTCAACGACGTCTGCGTCAGGTCATCGTTCACCCGGTGAAAACGCTCGCGCTCGACCGGTTCCCGCACGAATGCGCGCACAACTCGCATACCAATAATCTGCCCGCGCAAAACCCCGTTGATGCTGTCCAGCCGCTCCTGCATCGCCCGGAACTGCGGCACCATCCTCGAGACGATGATCCCCAGGATCACCATCAACAGCGGCAGGCTAACCGCTAACAACCACGACAGACCAAGGTCCTGGCGCATCGCCATCAGCACCCCGAACACCACCGTCATCGGCGCCGCCACCACCATCGTACACGTCATAACGACGAGCATTTGTATCTGTTGGACGTCGTTCGTGATCCTTGTGATAAGCGAAGGCGCTCCGAACAGGTTCACTTCCTGGGCCGAGAAATCGGTCACACGGTGGAACAACGCGGCCCGGACATCGCGCCCGAAACCCATCGCGGCCTTCGCCCCGCAGAACACGGCCGCAACCGAGAACACCGCCTGGACCGCCGTGACGCCCAGCATCGTGATACCGATCGACCAGATGTGGCCGGTATCACCCCGGAGAATCCCTTTATCGATGATATCCGCGTTGAGCGAGGGCAGGAGCAAGGAAGCAGTCGCCTGGATCGCCTGGAACACCAGCACAGCCAGCAGCCAACGGCGGTAGGGCCGCAGGTGCGTTCGGAGAAGCTGGATCATCGGGTTGGCTCCTGCTGCATTCGGCCCCGTGGAGCGAATTACCGTTCAGCTTACGGCAACATCCAACCAAGGTGGAATGGCTCCCATCGTCGCCGCCTATCCACAGGAAAGGCGAACCTCACAACCGCTCACATCGAGTCCCACAACTGCAAGAAGAGTTGGTACCCCCGGCGGGAATCGAACCTGCGCACATGGTTTAGGAAACCACTGCTCTATCCGCTGAGCTACGGGGGCACGCGTTGCCTGCTGCTTCGCTCGCAATCAGCCGCAGACCAGTTTGCTTCGCGGCACGTGCGAAGTTTACCAGACTGCCCTTGTGGAACACCTCGGATTGCACGCCGCTCCATGATCGCAGCTGCGGCCCTCCCTTGTTAACGTTGGTATCTCGCGGGATCGAACGGCGTTAAGAGGTCGCGAGTCCGTTCATTCGGTAGAATCGTGCTTGCACTCAGCACTGGAGAAGTATCTGACACAATCACTCGCCGGCATCCGGGTCCTTGATCTCTCGACGTCCGCGTCCGGGGCGTGGTGTTCACGCCTGCTCGCCGATTTCGGCGCGGATGTGGTCATGCTCGAAGGCCCCGAGGGCCACCCGCTGCGCCACGAGCCGCCCTTCGATGCCGATGGCAGCGGGATCGCGGCTGGCCTCTTCCTCGCGAACAAGCGCAGCATCCAGCTCGATCTCCGTTCGACGGCCGGCAAAGCAACCATGCTCGGCCTCGCCCGGGGCGCGGATGTGGTGGTCTCCGGGTTTCGCCCGTCCGGCCTTTCCGCGCTAGGACTCGACTACTCCGCCTTCGAAAACCAGCGGCTGGTCCTTTGCCATGTGACGCCGTTCGGGATGACGGGTTCGCGCGCGGAGGATGCCGCCAATGAACTCTCCGTGGCCGCCCTTTCGGGATGGGCGTCGCTCAACGGCGATGCCGGCAGGACCCCGCTCAAGCCATCGGGTCACCAGGTCGCCTTCTGCACTGGGACTGCAGCGTACGGCGCAATCGTCGGCGCGCTGATTCACCGGGATGCCAACGCCGGGCTCGGGCAGGAAATAGACGTTGCCGAGCTCGATGTAATGGTTTCCGCATCCTCCCCCGCCATCCTCCGAGGGCAGTACCTCGGGGTGCCGGCGTCACGCCGCCAGGCCGTGGATATCACCACAGGGCCGGTGCCCATCCGCGATGGACACTTCGCCCTCACCATTAGCCGGGCACATTTCTGGCGCGATGCCATGAACGTGCTCGGGCTGCACGATCTCGCCGAGGACCCACGCTGGGAGACGTCGTGGTACCGCAACGCACACAAGGACGAATACACCGCTCGCGTTGGCGAGGCGATGTCCAGTTGGACGAAGGCAGAACTTTTCGAGGAACTCGCACTCCGCCGGGTGGTTGCCGGACCAGTCCTCACCATGGAAGAACTCCGCAACAGCGAGCATCTTGCCGATCGAGGCTTCTGGGCCACGCTCGGCGAGGATGCCTACCCCGGCCCTCCATTCCAGATGTCTGAAACTCCGGCGAAACTTCGAGCTCCAGCGCCGATAGCCGGTGCAAGCGAAGCCGCATGGAAAGCATGAATGGGCCGCTCGCAGGGATGCGTGGCATCGTCCTCACCCAGGCCTGGGCGGGAACCTATTGCACCGAACTCCTCGCCTTCATGGGCGCCGACCTCATCCAGATCGAGGTGCGCCAACGTCCGGATGTCTGGCGCGGAAGCTACGATGCGCCGTTCGCCGGTCGAATGAGTGACATCGCCACGGCCGAACACCCGTGGAACTGCAACTTCCTCTACAACTCAGTCAACCTGAACAAGCGGTGCCTTACCCTCAATCTCCAACATCCAGAAGGCCTTGTCATCTTCAAACGACTGCTGCCATTCGCCGATTTCGTCGTTGAAAACTTCTCGCCGCGCGTTCTCGGCAATCTTGGCATTGGCTACGAAGCGATGTGCGAACTCAAACCGGACATTATCCTCTGCAGCCTCTCCGCCTACGGTCACAGCGGCCCCTGGGCGAACATCCCCGGCATCGGCGGGACGATCGAGCCGACCTCGGGCATGTCGGCGCTCCTCGGTTACCCCGATGGCGCTCCGATGAATTCAGGCCAGATGTACCCGGATGCGGTTGCGGGACTCAACGGTTTCGCGGCGGTCATGACCGCACTTCGCCACCGGCAACAAACCGGGAAAGGCCAGTACATCGACCTCTCCATGCAGGAGGCAAACCTGGTGTTCGTCGGCGATGCTGCACTGGAATACCTCCGGACAGGCGAGCAACGCCCACGCCGTGGCAACCGCCATCCCCTGTGGGCGCCCCACGGTATCTACCGGTGCGCCGGGATCGAACGGTGGATTGCCATCGCCTGCGAAAGCGAGCCCCAGTGGGCCGAACTCCAACAGGCGCTGGGCAACCCCGCTCTGCAGCGACTCGAATTCGCCAACAACCAGTCGCGCAAGGCGAACGAAGACGCACTCGACGCTGCGATCGAATCCGCCACCGAAACCTCGGACCGCGACAAACTGGTCTCCGCGCTGCTTTCGCTTGGCGTCATCGCCGCGCCGGTGCTGAACGCCCTGGAAGTCGCGAGCGACCCCGGCCTTCGTGCACGAAAAGCCGTTGTCACCGTTTCGCATCCGGAGGCCGGCGAATGGCCGCAGGCGGCGATTCCCTGGCACTACTCCGCACTTTCGAATCCCTCGCTACGGCCCGCGCCCCGGCTCGGAGAACACTCGGCCGAGGTCCTGTCCGAACTCCTCGGCACAACGGCCGCAGAATACGAGGCACTCGTTTCGGCGGGCGTCAGCGGCACCGGCCCGCCTGACTGAAGGCTGTCCAGCATGCCCCGATAGCCATCTTCAAGGCGCTCGCCGTCGTCACGCGTCCCTCTTCGCCAGGCATTGACTGAAGCCTCTGACTGTTATAATGTTACCTGTGTCCTATGGGACATAGGGAGCAACCATGCCAGCAGCCCAATCAACCGATATCGAACGCGTCCAGCTTGGCGTGCGTATGGAAAAGCGCATGGTCCAGGTGCTCAAGGGCCTCGCCGAATTTAACGGCCAGAGTCTCGGGCAGCTGCTCGAGAACATCGTCATCCATTCGTTCGAACCGATTCCTGGCCAGGAAGGCGAGATGGCCGCCAGCCCCCACGGCAAGCGTGCGCTCGCCGCCATCGAACAACTGAAAAAGGTCTACGGCTTCGAATTCGATACCCACGCGGCCCGCGCATTCCCGAACAATCCGGATTCCGAAGCGTAAGACTGGCTACGCCAGCGCCGAACCGCCATCGACCGGCAGGGCGACGCCGGTGATGAATTTCGCTTCATCGGAATGCAGGAACAGCGCCGCGTACGCGATATCCCAGCCGGTGCCCATCTTTCCGCCGAGGGGAACACGCCGGTCGCGGTCCGCCATCACCTGTTCGCGGGGCACACCCTGCGCTACCCGTGGCTCGATCGCCATTGGCGTGTTCATCAGGCCCGGAAGGATGGTGTTCGCGCGGATACCGAAGCGCGCGTTCGCCCCGGCGATGTTTTCGGTGAGAGCGATGACCGCCGCCTTCGTCGTTTTGTATCCGAGATAGGGGTAGGCCGACCGCACCGCCATCGAGGAAATGTTGACGATCGAGCCCCCGCGTTGTTCGCGCATCAGGGGGATAGCGTGCTTGCACGCGAACCACATCCCTCGAAGGTTGACCGCGACAATCCGGTCGAACGCCTCCGCTTCCAGGTCGGTCGCGGTAGCGTCGCCGAGTGCAAGGCTGGCTCCGACATTGTTGTGGAGCAGGTCGACCCGACCGTACGCCTCCGCGCACGCCTGAACCGCCGCCGCAACCTGGTCCTCGTGGAGTACGTCGGCCGCGAACGCCGTCGCTTCGCCGCCCTTCTCCTTGATCATTGCAACCGTTTCATCGGCGGATGCCTGCTCCCGATCCACAACGAGTACCTTCGCACCCTCCGCTGCCAGC
>JBATAT010000136.1:0-10133 GCA_049662005.1 Tepidiformaceae bacterium | reverse complement strand
ACCGCCGAGACGCTGGTCTTCGAGACCGACCACGGGGGCCACGACGGCGAGGGCCGGGGGCTTCGCTACCTCGAATGGGCGACGCCGGGACTACCGGGGACTTACGAGTACGTGATCGA
Source organism: Tepidiformaceae bacterium (assembly GCA_049662005.1). GTDB lineage: Bacteria > Chloroflexota > Dehalococcoidia > Tepidiformales > Tepidiformaceae > Amarobacter. The sequence continues at coordinate 10,014 of JBATAT010000136.1, read as the reverse complement.
GTACGCCTACCTCTTACGCGAGGACGGGAAAGCGACGCGGGTGGAGTACGACCGGCATATCAATGGGGCGCTGCCGCGGGCAGTCTGGATGGATGCCCTGGCGGATGCTGGGTTCGAGGCCGGTATGCGGCCGCTGGTACACAGCGAAGTGCCCGAGGGGACCTACGATGTTTTTACGGGCCGGCGGCCCACGTGAGGTACTGCGTCCGGGACTTCAGGCGCTAGTCGAGGACAGTGGTTTCGCCAGGCGGGAGGATGGACAGGTGCGCCATATCCTTGCCGGGTTGGGCGCCGTGCCAGTGCACTTCGCCTGCAGGAACGTGGACGATGTCGCCAGCCGCTACCTCGTGTTCCGCCGCGTCGGTGGCGACGATGCCGTGGCCGTCGGCGATGTAGAGGATTTGGTCGACCGAGTGGGTGTGGCGCTTCGTGCGGCCGCCGTCGCTGAAGCGAACCATGGAGACGGCGACGGCGGCGCTCATATCGCGTGGGATAAGCGCTCGGCTGTGGACGGTGCCGTTGAAGATCGGCGCGAGTGCGGGTTGCTCCTGGGATTTGTCTTCGTGAACTACTTTCACTGTGGGCCTCCTTGTGTGGGGGCAGTGTAGCCTCATCCCCCCGGCCCCCTGCTCCCAGGCTTGGGAGAAGGGGGAGCAGATTTGTCCTTGGGGCGGCAATTCGGTGGTGAATAAGCGGGGGCTGAGCCCCGCGACTCCTATTCGTGGTGATTCGAGGCAGTGGCCTGCGTGTCTCGTTACAATGCGCGGCAAAGAGCATTTCGCCTTCCCCGGAAGTGCCGGGAAGAACCAGAAGGAGGATCACATGGCCGAAGTAGGCTTGCCCGTCGATGAATCGTATGCGCCGCCAGCGCGTGTCCGCGAGGGGGCGCTTGTCGCTTCGCGGGAGGAGTACGACCGGCTCTATCGCTACAGCATCGAAGACCGCGAAGGCTTCTGGACGGAGATGGCGAACGAGTTCCTGACGTGGGATGAACCGTTCTCGAAGGTCGTGGAAGAAGACCTCGTCGCAGGAAAGATCGCGTGGTTCGGCGGGGGCAAGCTGAACGTCTCGGTGAACTGCCTGGATCGGCACCTCGCGACGCGGGGCGATAAGACGGCGCTGATCATGGAGGGCGACGAACCGGGCGATGTTCGCAAGATGACCTACCGCGAAGTCCATGCCGAGGTGTGCCGACTCGCGAACTACCTGCGCAAACGGGGCATCGGCAAGGGCGACCGCGTGGCGATCTACATGGGCATGGTGCCGGAGCTGGCCGTCGCCATGCTGGCCTGCGCGCGCATCGGCGCCGTGCACTCCGTGATCTTCGGGGGCTTCAGCCCGAAGTCCATCCGCGACCGTGTGGACGATTCGACCTGCCGGGCGATCATCACGCAGGACGAAGGGAAGCGCGGCGGGCGGCCCGTCGGCCTGAAGGTGAACGTCGACGAAGCACTGAGCGAGCCTGGCCACAGCGTCGAATTCACCCTCGTCTACAAGCACACGGGTGCGGCGGTGGAGATGGCCCCCGGACGCGATGTGTGGTGGCACGAGGTGGTTCCTGGGGAATCGACCGAAGCTGCTCCGGAATCCATGGAGAGCGAGGATCCGCTCTTCATCCTCTATACCTCCGGTTCGACCGGGAAGCCGAAGGGCGTGGTGCACACGCAGGCCGGCTACCTGCTCTACACGATGGTCACACAGAAGTACGTGTTCGACCTGCGCGAAGACGATGTGTACTGCTGCGCCGCCGACGTGGGCTGGATCACCGGGCACAGCTACATCGTCTACGGGCCGCTGGGCAACGGTTCAACCAGCGTTATGTTCGAATCGGTGCCGACCTATCCGGATTCAGGGCGGTACTGGGACATGGTCGACCGGCTTGGCATCACCGTGTTCTACACGGCGCCGACCGCGATCCGGGCGATTGCGCGTGACGGCGACGCGCCGGTCAAACGGTATAAGCGGACCTCGCTGCGGGTCCTCGGATCGGTCGGTGAGCCGATAAACCCGGAAGCCTGGCGCTGGTACTACAACGTCGTCGGCGAGAAGCGTTGCAGCATCGTCGACACGTACTGGCAGACCGAAACCGGCGGGCACGTCATTACCGGGTTGGCGGGCGCGACCGATATGAAGCCGGGTTCGGGTTCGCTGCCGTTTTTCGGCATCGAACCGTGCGTGGTCGACGAAGCCGGGGCGGAGCTCGAAGGGAACAACGTCACCGGGCGGCTGTGCTTCAAGTCATCGTGGCCGGGGATGATGCGGACGATTTACGGCGACCACCAGCGGTTCATCTTCACGTACCTGGCCCCGTACAAGGGGAAGTACTTCACAGGCGACGGATGCCACCGCGACAAAGATGGCTACTACTGGATTACAGGCCGCGTCGATGACGTCCTGAACGTGGCCGGGCACCGGCTGGGCACGGCCGAAATCGAGGGCGCGCTGGTCGGGCACGAAGCGTGCGCCGAGGCGGCGGTGGTCGGCTATCCACACGAAATGAAGGGCACCGGGATCTACGCCTACGTCCTCCTGAATGCGGGCCAGACAGGTTCGCCGGAGCTGGCGAAATCACTGCGGGATGCCGTTCGCAAGGACATCAGCCCGATCGCAACGCCGGACAAGATCCAGTTCGTCGAAGGGCTGCCGAAGACGCGTTCGGGCAAGATCATGCGCCGGATTTTGCGGAAGATCGCGGAAGGCGAACCGGAAAACGTCGGCGACGTGACGACGCTCGCGGACCCGGCGGTTGTGCAGGACATCATCGCGGGGGCGGGGAAGGCGGACTGAGGTTTTAGCGCTTGAGAACCGCTTCGATTACGGCGAGGCAGAGTTCCAGAGCGGCGCCGTCGGCGCTGACGGTAGTCTGCACATCAGTGACCGGGTTGTAGACAGCCGCGAAGCAGGACTCGATCGGCCGCGCCGGGCCGACGGCGACACCCGGCAGGCCACCGAGAATCACTTCTGACCACTGGGCTGCGGGCGCGCCGCGGATGAGCGGTTGGTTCCCGCGCTCGCGTGTGATCGACACAGGGCTCCCGCCCGGGTTGGCGTCCGGCGTGCCCGCTTGCGCGAAGAACGCCCAGCTCGCATAGGCGAGTTCTCCCCGGCAGAGGAAGGCCGTTGGCACGCCCTGAGGATCGATCCCGGCAGGCATTGTGGCTGGATCGATGCGGAGGGGGCCTGGCGCGGTGACCACCGCTCGCTCCGTCGGCGCCGGTTCGAGGCCAACTCCTGGGCACGCGTCGAACCCCGTTCGCGTCGGCAGGCCGACGCCTCCCGGCACGATCTCGTACTCCCCGAGACTTCCCTTGAATGGCTCGCCATTGCCCGCCGTCTGCGATGCACCGGGCGTCGGCGTCGGCTCTACCTCATCGCCCGAGCACCCGGCCAAGGCGAGGGTGCCGACGGCGATGGCGGCGACGCACCCGCGCCACAAAGACCCCCGAACATTACATCGCACCCTGTCCTCCTGAGCCACCATTGCCAGCCACGGGATCCGACGTGACGCTCGCCAGACTACCGTGCGAAATCCTGCCGGGGGGCGAGCGCGACCGGTATCACGGCTGATCAGGGAACCCACTCGTTCCAAGTGACATCCCCTTGCTTGTATCCTGACCCAACCCAACAGTCGGTTGTGATCGTAGGCACGTTGCAAGTCGAATGGTCAGGGTAAACTCCTGAGCGTATACCCGTCGATACTCTGATGTACATGATAGTTGGTCCAAGTAGATCCGCATCCAGTTTCGTTTGCTGTGGTTCCGAGGCCCTCGGAAGTCGTCGCGAGGGTCATGTACCCTGTGTTGATATTGATGCTATGATCGGTAAGCGAGCTAGCCGTGTGTTGGTATGCGCTACCGGCCCGCCAGTTACTAAAGGCGTCATAGATCGACACGTGCACGCGATGATCGCATGTGCCCTGTGCATCGTTTGCGACCCATCCCGTCCCTGCAACGCTGAAGAGACTACTACTTGTTTGAAACTTTACGATGAAAGTGACGTTACTGTAGGCTGCCCAGTCTAGCGCCGTGCCGGATGACACTTGACTATCGTCGTCGTAACATGGGCCTTGATGCCATCCACATGTAAGCGATGACCCTCCTCCTGGCCACACTTCCACGTAGAAGCTCACCCAGAGTGAGGACGCAGGCTTCGGCGCGAGTAGGGCAAACATTACTCCTAGTAATGCTGCGAGAGGCCAACTAAACGTGATCAGTCGAGACCTAGTCATGACACAAGCCTTTCGATGACTGCCAGGCAGAAATCGGAGTCCGCAGCGGGTGCAGATACACTCGTCATGGTGCCCGTCTCATCGCTATAAACGGTCGCGAAGCAACTACCGAATTGAGTTTCTCCAGTGCTCACAATAGGACCTGAGACGAGTGCCGGTAGACCGTTGACCGTCGTTTCTAGCCAGCGGTGTTTCGGAGCGCTGTGGATGACAGTATCCCTACCATGGATCCGCTTAACAATCACAGGGCTCCCCCCGGGATTGACGTCGGCCGTGCCAGGCGCCGCGAAAAGGGGCCAGATCACGATCGCGAGTTCGCCCTTACAGAGGAACGCCGTTGGTAACTCTTCGGCCGAGATGTCGAGGCCGATGGCCTCAGGATCGACCTGCAGCGGACCGGGAGCGGCCACGATCGGCACTAACTCCCGAGGATCTGGGCTCGCGAGCCCTGTCTCTGGGCAAACCTCCAGGGCAGTGCGCTCAGCCTGACCCTCCCCGCCGGGTACGATCTCGAATCCGTTGAGCACGCCCCGAAACGGCGGGCTCTGGCGGTCCTGATTAATGTACGGCACGTACCAAAACGGCACCTCAGGATCGGGGTGGCACCAGGCTCCGGTGTCGCGTCCGCTGAAACAGTCGGTGCAGGCCCCGAGGCCAAACTGCGTGGGTCGCCTCCGCGCGCGCCGTACACAAGGGCGAACGCGGCCAAACCGACCGCAACGGCACCACAGTGGGCCAACAACAAGAATCGAGCAGTCCTCATCCTCCACACCTCCTACCTGCCAAGACCGGCTACGAGGCTTCCCGCCTCCATAGTTCCGCGCCTTTGGGTGCCCCCAGCCCTCGTCGGCGTTCTAATCCGTTTGTCAAGGCGAGCTTTACTAGTACTCACTTGAGAAAGTCATCGACTGTTGGCCAGCGACGACTGGTAGGCAGTTAAAGGGGAGTCCGCGCCAGATTTGGACCCCCCCTCGCCCGCGAGGCACGAATCGGGAGAGGGGGCTGGGGGGTGAGGGCAGGTGCGTGAAGCAACGCCGACTTTCTCTAGTTAGTACTAGTCCATCGCGTAATGTTGGGGCGGCCGAAACACATCGAGCCCGCTTGTTCGCAGCACACGAAATATCCTGCTACAATCCCGCGGCACACCGGCTCCCGGCCACTCCGGGGCTCGCTGGCTCATGCCCATCGGGTGTGAGCGCCACAATTCGAAAAGGACGAACAAACCGAATGGACCTTGGCCTTAGTGAAGAACAGGAACTGCTGAAGAACTCGGCACGGGAATTCCTCGAGAAGGAGTGCCCGGAAGAGCACGTCCGTGCGATGGAAGAAGATGAAAAGGGCTACAGTCCTGCCCTCTGGAAGAAGATGGCCGACCTCGGCTGGCAGGGACTGATGATCCCCGAAGCCCAGGGTGGCGCTGACTTCTCGTTCCTGGACCTCGCAGTCCTCGTCGAAGAGTTCGGTCGCGCGCTCGTCCCGGGGCCGTTCATCCCGAACGCTGTTTGCGCTGCGGAACTGGTTCTGGCCGGTTCGGACGCCCAGAAGAACAAGTACCTCCCGAAGATCGCCGATGGCTCCGCCATCCACACCTATGCGATCACCGAGCCGAGTGGCCGCTGGGACCGCGAAGGCATCGAAATGAAGGCTGCGGCAAGCGGCTCCGATTTCGTGCTCAACGGCACCAAGCTATTCGTTCCCGATGCGCACGTCGCGGATTACATCCACGTCGTCGCGTGGAAGCCGGATGGCCGGCTGAGCACGTTCATCGTCCCGCGCGACCAGGCGGGCGTGAGCGTCACCGTCCTCAAGACTATCGCCAGCGACAAGCAGGCTGAGGTTGTCTTCAAGGACGTGAAGGTTGCCGCAGCCGACGTCATCGATATGGACGAAGCGACGGCGAGCCGCCTGCGCAACATGGCCACGAACCTTGAGTGCGCCTATCTCGTCGGTCTCGCCCAGCGGGACTTTGAGATCTCGGTGAACTACGCCAAGGAGCGCGTCCAGTTCGGCCGCCCGATCGGTTCGTTCCAGGCCATCCAGCACAAGGCTGCCGATATGGTGACCGACGTCGATGGCATGCGCTTCATCATGTACAAGGCCGCCTGGGCGACCAGCGAAGGCGAAGATTCGGCCGAAATGGATACGGCAATGGCGAAGGCCTGGTGCTCGGATGCGAGCCGCCGGGTGGTTGCCCATGGCCAGCAGATCCACGGCGGTATCGGCTTCACCAAGGACTACATCATCCAGTTGTTCTTCCGCCGCCAGAAGCGCGCGGAACTCTTCTGGGGCGACGGCGATTTCCATCGCGAGCGCGTCGCGCAGATGCTCGAAATCTAGTCTTTTCTCGACAAGCGAAGATGGGCTCCCAGCTGGGAGCCCATTTTCTTTTTGCGGGATCGAGACCCCTAAAGCATCTGATTGAAACCCTCAATTCACTCGGAAATTGCGGGATAAGGGTGGCATGCAACCCGAAACCCCGGCAGACTTTCGGCGGTGGCGAAAGGAAAGAAAACATTGAACCTGCGTAAATTTCTCCTCATGGCTGGCGTTGTGCCAGCAATCCTCGGTGCAAGCCTGTTTGCATCTTGCGGTGGCGACGACGACTCTGGCGGTGGTGGAACCGGCAGCGACGCGGCATTCGTGTCGGATATCTGCAAGGCCGGGGCGAAGTTCTCGAAGTCTATGGATAACCTCCAAAAGGACCTTGCCAACGAGAAGGACGTAGACAAGCTGGCCGAAAAGGCCTCGAAGCCGTTCGAGACCTTCGCAGCCGAGTTCTCGAAGGCAAAGCCGCCATCCGACCTGAAGGAATGGCACGAGAACACTTCCAAGGGCCTGACCGCGGCAGCCAAGAGCCTCAAGGATGGGGACTTCGAGGCGCTCGATGACAACCTGATGACTTCGCCGCCGGATGCCGCCGGTGAACGCCTGAAGAAACTCGCCGAGGACAACAAGGACTGCCAGGAGGCAGACCTCGCGTTCGACGACGAGTAGTTCTTGCGACTGGCATGAGAAAAGGCCGTGGCCCATTTGGACCACGGCCTTTCTGGTTTTTCGCCCGGTTCCAGGAAAGGTGCGAATCTGGGCCCGATGCATATTCGAACCCGGAAGTACGGCGGCCCAATTCGGCGCCTGGCGCCGCTCGTGCTGCTCGTTTTCGGGGTTGTCGCGGGCCTTGGGGCAGTGGTGGCCCAGCCAGCGTTGCCAACGCAGGCCACGGCGAGCGAAGAGGTCATCGTGGTCCGGCAGGTACTTGTAGCTGCGCCGGACGGCTCGGTCGCCATCGAGGAGGAATCACGCGAGATCGCGGACCTCAAGGTGAACCCGAACCTCTGGGACGGGGACCGCCTGCCGGTGCCGGTTCGATACAACGCCGACGGCGAACCAGGTAGCCTGAACGCCTCGGGCGTATTGCAGACAGCGATCGGCACGTGGAACGGCGCGGGTTCGGGGTTTTCGTTCATCTTCGCCGGGAGTTCGGATGGAGACACCGGGAGCTGCCTCGATAATTTCGAGACCGACGGCGCCAACACCATCCGTTTCCACCAGCTTCCGGGCCTGACGCTCGGGCGAACCTGCACTATTTTCGGGCGGGGCAAGCTCGTTGAATTCGACATGGAACTGGACAGCGACGCCAACTGGTCGGTAGCAACCGCGGTTCCGAGGACAGCCTACGACCTGCCCACTACGGTGCTCCATGAACTGGGGCATGCCGCCGGTTTGGGCCACTCCTGCGGCAATGGCTCCCCCGCATGTGACAGCACCCTCAAGAAGTCCGTGATGTACGGGGTTATCGGCGCCGGCGAAGCACGCAGGGAACTGACCGCGGATGACCTTGAGGCAATTCGGACAGCGTATCCGCCAACCGCGCCAACGCCAGGTCCTACGGCTACCGCCACACCTACCATTCCGGCGACGAGTGTGATCGGGGCGCCGACGCAATCGGCGCCGTTCCCGTTGTACCAGGTGCGCGTGCGGGCAGTGTTGCTCTCCCGGGATTAGTGCCGGGATGGGTCAACCGCGCCCGTTATCCGGGCTGGCGGTGGACAAGGGGTATGCCCAGTTGTGCTGCGGCCAGAGCGCCGGGGGCTCCTCGCGCCAGCGAGGGTTCAGGTGAGGCATCGACCAATCGGCCGGCGGCGACCAGGACGGCCAGGGGTCATCAAACGGGTGGCCATGGGTTTCGATTGCAGAGACCACGGAAGCGGCGGCATCGCGGACGGACTGGCCGAGCTCGGCGGAGAAGGTACCTGACTGGATTGTGGCCTCAAAATCCGCTTCATCCTTCCACGACCAGTGGAAGTTCGGCTTCACCACGATATCGAGCGTGTGATCGTTGGTGTCGAAACCGATGGAGGTGCGCCGGAAGGGCTCTTCGAAATTGACGTAGTAGGTGGTGAAGAGTCGATCGTCACCTTCCCAGAAGAGCCAGATGGAGTAGCCCTTGCCGGGGTACATGAGGCGAAGGAGATCGCGCCGCCATTCGCCTTCGATAAGTTCGCGACCACCGGCAGGCGAGGTGTGCCAGCGCATAAAGGTGCCGCCGTGGGGAAGATAAAGCGCAACGAGGTCGTCATCATCGCGGACGACGCGGAACGGCCACGACATGCCAACGCGACCATCGAGGCGAGTGATATAGCGGAGGACGACTTCGTCGCCCGGTTCCCAGTGCGCTGGCGCTGGTTGTTCGCTCATCAGATGTCGAGGTCGTCGAAGCCGTGGGAATGGCCGCCCGGGCCATGGCTGTGGCCACCGGGGCCATGCGAGTGGCCGTGGCCACCAAAGTCGTCGCCACCGTCACCCATACCGCCGTCATCATCCCAGGGGGCGGGACCATCACCGACGGAGGCTTCGGCAATGCCAACCACTGAGAACGAACCGATCGTCTTGCGCGCCTGCTTCCCGCACTTGGGGCAGGGGATTACCTGGAGGACATCGCTCATCGGCATTCGCTTTTCGGAGCGAGCGCCACAAGCCGGACAGAGATATTCATAGAGGGCCATGTGCAGATCGTTGGCCGGGAATGGCCGCGCGGTCAAGATCCGCGCGGCGGACGAACTGGGCTACCGGGAAACCGGCAGTGGCGTCGGCGTGTTCTTCGGGGGCCTCGGCGTCTTTGTTGGCGTCGGCGTGTACGTCGGCGTGGGCGTGATTGTTGGCGTTGGTGTAATCGTCGGCGTCGCGGTGGGCGGCCCGAGCGTCGGCGTCGAAGTCGGCGGGTCGGAGGGATTCGTGGGGTTCGAACCACCGCCGCCGGGCTTCGGTGTGGCCGTTTTGGCCGGATCGGGCACGTCCGTTGGTTCGGGTGTGGGTGTGTCCTCGGGACGCGGTGTCGGGGTCGCAGTGGGCGTCCACGGGATGATTTCCTTGCCGGGGATCTGGACGAAATCCTTCGGGTCGATGGGGACGTTCTTGTAGCGGATTTCGAAGTGGACGAATCCATCTGGTTCGCCCGTACCGACGACCGTCGACTTGGAGACGTTGTTGCCATCGGTGACACGGAGGCTTTCGAGCCAGCCCAGGACGACGGTGAAATCGCCGCCACAATCGATGATCGCATGGGTGCCGAAGATTTCGTCGTTACCGGCTTCGACGACAAAGCCGTTGCAGGCAGATTCCACTGGCACGTTCTTCAAGCCCACGAGGGAGAAGTCGACGCCGGAGTGGACCTTGCCTTGGGCACGCGCCGCGCCAAAGTAGTCCTCGACGCCGGCGTGAGCCGTCAGGGGCATTTCGAAGCGCTTGCCGCCAGCAATCAGCTGTTCCTTAATGTCCGGGCGTTCGGG
>JBATAT010000135.1:0-18501 GCA_049662005.1 Tepidiformaceae bacterium | reverse complement strand
ACCCACTCCAGGCCGACATCGCCTACCGGGAGGAACCAGGTGCTGCCGGGACGGTTCGCGTTGTATTGCAGCGCCCCCATCGTGTTTACGTTGTGCGTCCCGGGCGGTGCGGTCGCCCAGGCAACATCCGGGCGCTTCGGCGAAAGCGTTGTCCGGGCGGTGCGGTACCAGTACAAGATCTTCCAGTAATCGTCGGGGCCGGCGATTTCCACCGGCGCCATCCGCTCGGTCCCCGGGCGGTAGAGGTGGGTACCGTCGTCATTGATGATGAAGAGGTCAACCGCCTGATCGTTGCTCGATGCGGGGACCGTCCGGCCAGCCCACGAGAGCAGGCTCGAAAGGTCGCCCTGCACCGGGATATCGGCAGTGACGATTCCATTCGGTCCGAGGGCTGCCCACGCGATCAGCGCCTCCTCCACTTCGCTTAGCGGTCGCGGGCCACTCGTCGATTCGAACGCGAGCGGGCCTTCCCGTTGGCGGACAACGAGATGGCTGGACCAATCGAAGCTCTCATCTTCGCCCGTCTCACTCCGGTAGCCGAGTCCGATGCGGCGCGTCCTGAGCGTCGAAAGCGCGCCGAAAACCGAGAGGGGACTCTCGAAGACACGGGCGATCGCCGCGTGCTCTTCGGCCGTAAGCGTGATGGGCTCGACTGTGTGTGCTGCATTTGGCGCCAGGGTCATATTCGTGAAGCCTCCACAAAGACACCCCGGTCGGCCGGCACCGGCTGCCAGCCGAAGGGCAAGTATCGAAGATGACCGTAGCGGCTGACGAGGTGGAGCCACTTGACCATCCCGGGTTCAACTTCGTTCGAGCCCTTCCAATCTTTGAACATGTGCGGCTCCCAGCCGTTGTAGACGATGATCTGTCCCGGCCGGACCCGAGGCGAAACCCGGGCACGAATGCTGTAACTCCCCCGGTCATTGAATACGCGGATGAGGTCGCCATCGATGATCCCGCGCGAGCAGGCTTCCGCGCTGCCGAGGATAGCGAGTGGTTCGCCGCGGTGCGTCCCCGAGAGAATGGAATTGCCCATCGCTGCAGCGTGGATAGTCCAGCGTGAATGGCCACTCGTGACCATCAGCGGATAGTCGCCGCCGACGGCTGGATTTTCCTTGTGGCAGGGAAGGTCTTCGCCCGCTTCCGCGAACCAGGGGTGGTCGATAAGAAATTGCGCACGCCGCGTGAGGGTGGGGAAGGGGACACCATCGTCGACATGCCACTCGAACGCGGTAACCGTCTTGTCGGGTTGGACGTTGGCCGCGAGGGAGAGCCCGGGCGCGAATATGCCAAGGCCCGAAAAGCGAGCGGTCCCATGCTCGCGCAACGATGCGAGGCTCCCGTCCTCCGAGAGGGTCCCGGCCTCTATGCTGTCGCGAAGCCACTCATCCATGACCGACTCTTCATTCACATAGGCGCCTTTGGCAGTGAACGCTTCGCCAAGCGTGTCGAGGCGACGCGACTGACGGCGGCCATCGAGGTACTCGGTGACACCCTGTTCTACAGCCCGCTCCTGAACTTTCTCGGAGAGCGATCGGAAGATCTGCCATTCGGTGCGTGCCTCGCCTCGTGGTGGGCGGGCTGCTTCGGAGAAGCCGACGTGGAAAGAGTGCGTGATCGCGTACTGCAGGTTTGGGCGTTCGTACTGCATCGCCGCCGGGAGAAGAATGTCTGCCTGGAGCGCTGTCGCGCTCATCCGGTTTTCGACGACGACAATCTTCTCCAATTTGGGCCAGAGGTTCTTGATCAGCGTGTCTGAGCCACCCCGCTGCCGCCGCACAGGGTTGGTTGCGACGATGAACAGCACCTGTGGATCGCTCGATGGGCCAGGTTTCACGAGGCCACCCCACCAACCGCGGCGCGTTGCATCGGATACGTACTCGGAGAAGGGTTTCGTCATCGTTGGATCTGACCATTCGGCAGTGTTCCAGGTGTCTTCGTACCCGCAGTGGTAGAAATGGAAGAATGCCGGGGGACTGGCGGTGCCAGCAGTTACGCCGCGTTGGAGCAGTTCGTAACCAAGGATTTCGTCTGAGGCCTCTTCGTCCTGGGAGCGGAGGCTTTCGACTGCCCCGGCGAGGCCCTCGATGACGCGGATCGTTTCGGCCATGCCGCGCTTCTGCTTCATACCGAAAAGCATGTAGCCATCGAGGCCAGCGAGCGCGAGGCCCTGAATGCCAGTGCCGGGCCGCCCCCAGTTCCCGGTGAGCGCGAGAAGGAGGCACATCGCGCGTTCCATCAGATCGCCGTGGTAGTACTTCGGGGTGTTGAAACCCTCGATGATCTTCGTCCGTTTGCGAGCGACATCACGGGCGAGGCTCCGGATCACCTCCGGGTTGATGCCACAGATGGGAGAAGCGGCTTCGGGCGTGTAGCCGGCCAGCCGTTCTCGCAGCAGTTCCCAGGCTGTGGTCACCTCGAATTTCGACCCGTCCACGCCCGCCACCGTGAACGTGCCCTCGAGGGCCGGGTCCGATTCATCGAGCATGAGCGATCCGCGGGGGGCGACATCAACCTCCCCGGTCGCGTTGTCCCACCAGAAGAACTGATCTTCGCGTTCGCCGTCGAAGATCTCAGGTCCCCGGACGAAACGGCGAGACTCACGGTGGACCAATAACGGGAGGTCAGTCTGCGATTGGACGAACTTCCGGTTGTAAAGGCCTTCTTCGATGATCACCTGGCACATCGCCAGGGCAAATGCTGCATCGGTCGCCGGGCGGATGGGGACGAACGTCTCAGCCATCAGGGCCGAGGGACTGTAGTCCGGAGCGATGCAGACCACCTGCGAGCCGTGGTAGCGGGCCTCAGTGATGTAGTGCGCGTAGGGAATCGAGGTGTACGAAGGGTTCGAGTGCCAGATGAGGATTAGTTCGGAATGGAAGGTGTCATCGACCGAGCTGGCGCACGAAAATTTGCCGAAGGTGATGTGATGCCCCGCGGGGAAGTCGTTAATGAGGCCGTTCGCATCGAGGGTGGTCGCTCCGAGCAGTCCGGCGAAGCGGAGATAGGCGGCCTGGGCGAGAAGCCCGCCCTCGACCGTTTCTTCAAACACGACTGATTCTGGTCCTTCGAGGTCGATCGCTTCGATAACAGCGTCCGCCACCTCTTCCAATGCTTCATCCCAGGAGATGCGTTCCCACTCTCCGGAACCGCGTTCGCCGACGCGGCGCATCGGGTGGAGGAGGCGGTCCGGCGAATCGAGTTGGGCGCTCCATGCGCTGCCTTTCTGACAGGACATGGGGTTCATATCGGGGACGCCCTCTTCGATCTGTTCGAAGACCGCCGCCGGTTCCTCGAACATGATCTCACCGCCGCGGGTATAGACGCGGTAGGGGCAGGTGGCCAGGCAGTTCAGGCAGTGCGTCCCGAAGGTCGCGCGCTCCCAACTCCATCGCTGGCGGTATTGGGAAGCTGGAATGGGGTTCATCGCTTCACTTCGCATGGAGGAGATAGTTGGGCCTAGGCGACGAGGGCGCTGGAGACGTAGGCAGCATCAGCTGCTCCGAACCCGGCGACCGTATCGACGACCCATTCCCAGTACGGTGTGGTCTTTGCCTCGCGCGTTTTGGCGGCCAGCTTCGGGAGCCAACCAACCAATTGCCGGTCGAGGAAGTCCTGCTGGGCACGACGGTACGAGGTGCGGAGCCGGGGCGATGGCGAAACTGCTTCCTTGTAGGTCAGGTACTTCATGAACTCGAGCTCGGTCGCGAGGTGGTCTGCGGGCCGCGGATCTTCCGCTGAGGTGGTGAGCCCAAAGTATTCATAGAAGCGCACCACCTCCTCGAGCCGCTGCATGCGGTTGTCCCCGTAGGTTCCGCCGTAGAGCGGCGCCGGGGGGCCCTCCCCAGTTCCGATTTCGAAGGCCCGGAGGAACTCCGCCTGGAAATCTTCGCGGCTCACCGAGGATTCGATGCTCGCGTTGCCGAAGGCGAACGGGAAGCCAAGAAGCGTGGCGGCTCCGGCCAGGCGACCACCCCATCCGCCGCCGACAGCAGCGGAATAGGCATCTTCGTCCGGGACGGAAACCATTCGCGCCAGCAACTGGTACACACCGGTGCGGGCGGTGATTTCGTTGTCCGGGAGTTCCATCTCCTGGAGGGCTTCGCCGTCGACCTGGAGCCCGGCGAGAGAGTACACAAACATGTCAGCCTCCTAGGTGATCGAATCGACGGGGATGAAGTTGGATCGATCGAGCGTTGCGGGGTCGACGGTGAACGGCCCCAGGAGTTCCTGCCATTTGTAGGCGATGAGGGTCGTCAGCATCTCGGAAGTTCCGCCCTCCCGGACGGAGTCCATCTCTGACTTGAGGGTGGCGAGCGCACCATGGACGCGTGGCCCGAACAGCGATTCGAGGTACTCCGGGGGGATGCGCGGAGTCTCGTAGTCGATGCTCATATCTTCGTTCAGGCGGTGAGGCGAGAGCGGTGGCACGTAGTAGACGTTGGGGGCGGTGCCCGCTTCGGCATGCAGTGGGAGGGCAACCTCCCATTCCTGCACAAGCTTGTGCACCGGGCTGTCCTCATCATCAAGGTAGCCGATGAAGACAGCCCGGCCCGGGCACTGGCGTACACAGGCAGGGGCGACTCCGGCTTCGATGCGCGGAAAACACCCGATGCACTGCTGCCCGACATGGCGTTCGTAGTTGAAGTACACCTTCTTGTAGGGGCAGGCCTCCATGCAGAACCTGTCGCCCATGCAGATGTCTTCGTCTCGCAACACCAGCCCGTTGTCGGTCTTGTGAAGTGCCCCCGTGGGGCACGCGGTCATGCAGACTGGATTCGAACAGTGATTACACTGCCGCGGAAGGTAGAAGTAGTAGGAGTTCGGCCACTCACCTGCTCCCTGGTCTTCATCCCAGTTCATCGCCCAGCGGTTTTCGCGCGGCGCCTGGGGTTCGAGGTGCGCCTTGCCGGCCGTGCCTCCGTAGAACACCTCTTCGTAGTTGTAGTCGAAGCCGCCGCCGAATTCTTCGCGAGTGGGTTGATGCCCGGGCCGCGGCCTCCCCGTGTCCGGATCGACCCCGCCGCCCATTTCCTCCCAGGCTTTGGGGGTGCCAAGGCCTGGCATTGTGTTGACTGACATCCACCAGTGGTGCTTTTCGCCTTCATCCCGTGTCCAGAGGACTTTGCACGCGACCGAGCACGTCTGGCACCCGATGCACTTGTTGAGGTCGTAGACCCATGCGAGTTGGCGGACGTTGGCTTCTGTGGTTGTGGGCACAGGTTTACTCCATTTCCAGCGGGAGCCACTCCTGGCTCACCGCCGCAAGGCCGGCACGCTCTTCGTTCGAGCCGTTCCAGACGGCAAGGGCGACTTTGCGCTTTTCGGTGATTTCGGCTGGCCCGCTGAGGACGACGCTCCAGCGCCCGTCGGCAAGCAGGCCATTCGCGCCGAGGGTGGCTTCGGCATCCTTTTTCACGACCCCGGGGCCGGAAGAAATCAGCCGTAGCGGGCCGGCACGGCCGTCTTCCCAGAACCAGAGTGCGAGCGGCTTTTCCGCATTTCCGAGCGTTGCCAGCACGCCACTTCCGTTCGTCGGGAAGATAGCGCTGCAGGCGTCCTGGAATTCCCGATTTGGCGCCGGGTCGTCGGCCCATTCAACGCGAAGGTAGAGGCGCTGCCCATCGCTGGCCGCTTTGATGTTGGCTTCGGCTGTCTGGCCGTAGTTCCGGTCCTTCCAGGACTCCCGGATGTATTCCGTGGGCTGGGCTTCCAACGCCACCGGCGCGAGGCTGACGCTGACGGTCTCGACGGAATTCCATGCCACTGCTGCCGGGTCCGCCAGCGTCCCGCTGAGTTTCGCGACTTTCATCACTCGACCTCCACTTTTTCGAAGTCACAGCGGGTCCAGCGTTCGACCGGAACCGGTTGCCATTCGGTGCCGAGATGGCTGAGGTGCCCGTAGCCACCAGCGAAGCCAATCCACTTCACCATCCCGGGTTCAATCTCGTTGGCGCCGCTCCAATCCGGGTACTGGAAGCCGGCCCAGCCGTTGTACGAAATCAACTGGCCCGGTTTCACATTGGGCGCGACCCTGGCGCGGCTCTTGAACTGGCTGACATCGTTCCAGATGCGGATGAGGTCGCCGTCGGCCACGCCCCGTGCCGCGGCATCGTCCGGATTTACGACGACATCGGGTTCGCCACGGTGCGTGCCGAGGATCACCCAGTTGGCCTGGTTCATCGTGTGGATGCTCCAGCGGTTGTGGCCGGAGGTCATGCCAATCGGATAGTCGCCGCCCATGTTGGGGTTCGGCTTATAGGTAGGCAGTTCCTCGTGGGATTCGAGGAACCACTCGTGATCGATGTAGAACTGGGCACGACGCGAATACGTCGGGAACGGTGTACCGCGTTCAGTGTTGTCCCGGAAGGGGACATGTGTTTCGTTCGGCTTGATCGGCGATGCCTGGGCAAGCGCCATCGATGAGAGTCCCCAGTCGATGAAGCGGACGTGCCCCTTTTCGCGCATCGTGCGAAGGCTGGTGCCCATCGGGAGTGTGCCAGCCAGCGCAGAATCGCGGATTTGCTCGTCTGCAAGGCGCTCCTCATCGAGGAGGAAGCCCTTCATGGAGTATGCGCCGGGGAGGGCCGCATATCGTCGCGTCTGGCCCTTGATGTCCTTGTAATCGCTGAGCCCTCGGTCGGCGGCGCGTTCGGAGATCTTTTCGAAGATGGCGTGGTAGATCTGCCACTCGTTCCGCGCTTCGCCGGCCGGCTCCGCCGCCTTGTCGCTGAAGGTGAGGTTGAGAAGATGGGGTGTTGGGATGTGGAAGCCGATCTTCTCGTAGTGCTGAGCGGCGGGAAGGATGTAGTCGCTGTGGAGCCCCGTTTGGCTGATCCGGAAATCGATCGAAACGATCAGGTCCAGTTTCGGCCAGAGTGTGGGCAGCAGGGCCTTCTTGCCGCCGCGGGTACGGCGCAACATGTTGCCGCCACATTCGATCAAGACGCGTGGCGCCTCTTCGGGGCGAGGGTGATCCATGCCGTCCCACCAGCCCTTGCTGATGGCCTCGTTGAAATACTCATCGAACGAGCGAGGAAGTGATTCATCGCCCCAGCCAGGCTCGTTCCAGCGCTTCTGGTAGTCGGCCTGCCAGTACCACCAGAACGCGGGCGGACTGGAGGTCGAGTCGTTCGGATGCTCCTTCGATCCGTTTCCGCCACCGAGGCCGACTGCCCCTGCAAGGCCGCCCGGCGTTCGTTGGAATTTCGAGGACATCTGGCCCATTCGCTTGACGGCGATCTCGGTTGTCGCTGTGGGGTCCATTTGCTTGAAGGCCGCGATCGCGGCATCCCGCCCGGAGAGGACGATCTCGGTGTTGCCGGCGCCAGGCCCGGGTTTGTTGACCGCGATGAACGCGCCATCGTGCATCCCGGAAGCCCAGCATCGGATGCCCGTGCCCTTCTTGCCCCAGTTGCCGGTGACGGCGAGGAGAAGGGCCTGCGCACGCTCCATCAGGTCGCCGTGATAGAACTTGCAGGCGTTATAGCCGAGCATGATGTTCGTTCGCCTGGTTGCGCATTTGCGTGCGATGTTGCGGATGACGTCTGGATGCACGCCCGTGATCGGTTGCTGCTTTTCCGGCGTGTATTTCTCGTTCAGGTGCTGGCGGAGCATGTCGTAGGCTGGCCGCACTTCGACCGTCGAACCATCCTTGAGTTGCACCTGGAACGCGCCTTCGAGGGCGATATCGACGCCCTTGAGGAAGATGTTCGCGCGGTCGGCCTTGCGAAGGCCCGAATCCGTGACCCAGTGGTACATCTGGTCTTCGAGGCCGGTTCCTTCGACGTCGGTCTGGCGCAGGTAGCGCCGTGTATCTGTACGAACGAGGAATCCGAGATCTGTCTGTTCCTTGATGAACTTCCAGTTGGCGAGGCCTTCTTCGAGGATGACCTGGACGAGGGCCAGCCCGAAGGCTGCATCCGTCCCACCGTTAATCGGAACCTGCATATCGGCGTGGAGGTGGGACGGATTGATGTCGGGTGAGATGTTGATTACTTCGGCGCCGTTGTACCTCGCCTCGGCGATGAAGTGGTAGAACGGGATGCGTGTGTAGATGGGGTTCATGTGCCAGATGAGAACGACTTCGGAATGGAACCAGTCATCGGCCGAAGAAACCTGGCTGAAGCGCCCAAACGTCTCGTAGAGGCCGATCGAAAAGTCGTTAATCGAGCCATTGAGATCGAGGCCATGGCCGCCAAGGGTGCTGAAGAACTTGGTTGTGGGAATGACCGTTGCCATTTCCGGCGTGCCTTCATGCGCGATCGTTGATGGGCCGCCGGCCTCAATCGCATCGATCATTTTGTCGGCGATGTCGGTCAGCGCTTCGTCCCAGCTCACCCGGTTCCAACGGCCTTCGCCGCGTTCGCCTACGCGCTTCAGCGGATAGAGCAGGCGATCGGGTCCGTAGAGCGATTGGCTCCAGGAGGCGCCTTTCTGGCAACCCATCGGGTTGAAATCGGGCACGCCCGGTTCAATCGTCTGGAAGGTGCCAGCCTGCTCCTCACGCCAGACCTGGCCGCCGCGCACGTAGACGCGCATAGGACAGTTCCCCGGATAGCAATCGACACAATGCGTACCCCAGTAGACGTTGTCCCACTCCCACTTCTTGCGGTAGAGGTCACTCGGGTCTGAGTAGATTCGTTCTGACTCTGCTGCCTTCATGCGGCGATCATCAATCGCAGCAAGTGACGCAGGTTATGATTCCGGTCATACGGCGACGGCCCGGAGACAAATTGACCGGGAGCCTTTCGACTCCCGGTCGACATGCACATCACGCCCGGGCCGTCACCCCATTTTGGCGACCCCGACGCGAGTACTGCGCATGACTGGCGAGGGCTGCCACTCCGTCACCCAGTACCGGAGGTGCCCGTAGCCACCGGCCAGGTGCAGCCACTTGATCATTCCGGGCTCGACATCGTTGGGCCCGGCCCAGTTTGGGAACTGGTAGGGATCGAAGCCGTTGTACATAACAACCTGACCCGGCTGGGCACTCTGCGAGAGGAGAACCGGTACCTGGAATTCGCCCATGTCGTTGTGGACGCGAACCAAATCGTTGTCGGCGATCCCGTTGCGGGCCGCATCGGCCGTGTTCATCACGAGGTGAGGCGTGCCGCGGTGGGTGTCGAGCATGATCTGCGAAGCCGTGTTGAGTGAGTGAATGCTCCAGCGGTTGTGCCCGCTCGTGATCTGGAACTCGTAATCACCACCCATGTGGGGAGGCGCCTTGTAGCGCGGCAGGTGCTCATCCGCCTCGATAAACCACGGGTGCTCGATCAGGAACTGCGCCCGGCGCGAGAGCGTCGGGTATGGCGCACCGCGTTCGACGTGGTCGCGGAACGGCACGAACGTCTCGTCGGGTTTCGGCTCCGTGGCCTGGGCAATGACGCGCGGGTTAATGCCGAGCCCCTGCCAGCGGTAATAGCCCTTTTCACGAATGTCTTCGAGGCTTGCGTTCGGCGGGACTGTCCCGGTGACCGCGCTGTCCCGGATCATCTCATCGGCGAGCACTTCTTGGTCGACAAAGAGGCCCTTCTTGGTGAAGCTCTCGTGGGCGTTGGCCGGGTCGCGTTGAACGCCCCGGGAGTCGGTGTACGGCTTGATTCCACGCGCTCGCGCACGCTCCTGGACCTTTTCTGCAAGGCGCCGGTAGGCCTCCCATTCATCCACGGCTTCACCCGGCGGCTCGACCGCCTTGTCGCAGAACGTCAGGTGCATCACGTGTGTGGAGGGGATGCCGAAACCAATTTTCTCGTACCACTGTGCGCAGGGGAGGATGTAGTCGGAATACAGCGCTGTTGTGCTCATCCGGACTTCCAGGGTGGCAACACAGGTGAGTTGCGGCCAGAGGTTTTCGAGCAACATTTTGCTGCCACCCCGTGTGCGGCGGAGGACATTGCCACCCATTTCGATGATCACCCGCGTTGGTTGCTCTTTGCGGGGAACATCCACGCCGCTCCACCAGCCTTTTTCGGTGGCCTCTTTGAAGTACTCGGCAAAGGGCCTGCCCATGCTCGGGTCATGCCATTCGGTCCGCTCCCACGTCTGTTTGTAGCCAGCATGGTGGTACCACCAGAACAGCGGCGGAACCAAACCGGCAGACGACTGGCGGGATTGCTCCACGGCCACGATGAGAGGGGTCAGCGAGGGATCCTGGCTGATCCGTGCCTGGACGAGCATGTCGCGCATGTCGAGCAATCCCGCCACTGCTTCGGGGCCGCGCTTGGTTTTCATCATCACGGTGGCAGAACCATCGAAGAGGCCCGCCAGCCATGCGCGAACCCCGGTACCCTGCTTCCCCCAGTTCCCGGTGAGCGCGAGCAACAACAGTTGCGAGCGCTCCATCAGGTCGCCATGGTAGTGCTTGCCCATCCCGCCAAGCGCCGAGAGGATGCCTGTCTTGCGCGCCGCGAACTTCCGAGCCAGCAGGCGTGTGGTTTCGGGATCAACACCGGTGATGGCCTGGACGGCTTCGGGTGAGTACTCCTCCAGGCGTGTTCGGACGAGGCCGAACACCGGGGTAACTATGACGGGCCCACTCTTTGTCGTGACGCTGAACTCGCCTTCGAGGGCAGGTGTCGCTTCACCCCAGTCGAGGTTGGCTCGCGGCGCCGCAACGAGCCCTCCGGAAATCGTGTCCCAGGCAAAGAACTGCTCATCGCTGCCACCCTCGGGGAGGTCACTTGCGCGGAGGTAGTTGTTTGTCGCCTTGTTGACGAGCAGCGGGAGATCCGTCTGTGTCCGCACGAAGCCCTCATCGACGAGGCCTTCATCGATGACGACCCTGGCCATGGCCAGCGCGAGCGCGGCATCGGTGCCGACCTGGATTGGCACGAAATAGTCCGCATGAATGGCCGATGGGGAGAAGTCCGGGGCGATGACGACAACTTCGGTACCTTTGTAACGGGCTTCGTTCACAAAGTGGATATGGGGAATCCTTGTGTAGTTCGGATTGCCCGCCCAGATGACGAACACCTCGGCATGGAACCAGTCGTCGATGCTACTCACGGGATCGAATGTTCCATAGGTAAGGTAATACCCGGGAGCAAAGTCGTTCATTTCGGCGTTGACGTCGGTCGTCAAGCCTCCAACCGAAGCAAGCAGTGCACCCCGGCCAGCGACGGATGCGGGCGGTGTGTTGCAGCCAGAAGGCGCGATGATCGATTCGCCGCCCACTTCGAGGACGGCATCGAGCATTTTGTCGGCGATCTCCGTGGTTGCCTGGTCCCACGAGATACGCTCCCAGCTGCCCGAGCCACGGTCGCCTACGCGCTTCAACGGGTAGAGCACTCGATCATCACCTTTGATCATGCGCGACCAGGCGACGCCCTTCTGGCAGCCCATCGGGTTCATATCCGGTACGCCTGGTTCGTAGGTAGGGAAGGTCGCCGCCGATTCCTCGCGCACGACTTTGCCGTCCTTCAGGTAGACGCGCATGGGGCAGTTGCCCGGGTAGCAGTCGATGCAATGCGATGCCCAGCGCACTTCATCCCACGACCAGCGCTCATCGTACCGGCCGTTCCCGACGGCGAGCTCGGTCCCAAGAAGCTGAGCAGTCATGTTCTCCTCCTGTTCGGTCCGGGAGCACCCCATTGCCAGACTGATTCCGGGGCCGAGGTTTCCCTGGGCGCCGAAACGATTACTGCGAACCGGGAGTGCCGAACACACCGGGCCGACGCGAGCTTGGCATGCATGGAGAGGGCGCGCGCATGACGAGCGTCATAGTCGGGCCGGAGATGTGAGCTGGATGAGCGCCACCGAGGCGCGCTGAAACGTAGAGAGGCGTGCCTTATTCGAGGCCGCAGTTATCCAGCCGCTGGTCTCTGTGAGAAAACGGAGCACTCGAGCTGACACGTCCCGCAGTCCAGTGCGTGGCTCAGCCGGGGGATGTCCAGGATCTGGATGATCTGATTGTCGGTCTGGATGATGCCTTGCTGCTGTAGTTCGGACATCACCCGGATGGCGGTTTCGACCGTGACGCCGGATCGATCGGCGATGTGTTGGCGTGTCAGCGGATAGTTGATTCGAATGGCCGAATCGCTCGTCACCCCGAACTGGCGAGCCAGCTGAAGTAGTGTGCAGCCGATTCTGCCCCGCGCATCCTTGAGGACCCCCACGGCCGCAGCGATGTCGCGCTGGCGAACCTCGGCGCAGAGCAACTGGATGGCGTTGCGGATAGTTACCGGATAGTCCCGGCCCATATCGACGAGGGACGTACGCGGAACAAACGCGACTTCCGAGTCCACCAGCGTCACTGCGGTCGCCATGTACGGCCGCCCGTCAAGTGCGGCGCCGAGGTCAAGAGGGGTAGTCGGCGCGTGGAACCCGACCGCATGTTGCCGCCCATCGGCCATCATATGGAGAAGCCGCACTCGACCGGATGTCAGAACCCAGAGACCGGTGCAGTTCTCGCCCTCTTCAAACAGGTGGCTATTCGCTTTCACCTGGTGCGTAGCTGCCCCTGAAGCAATCTCGGCCACCGCCGTATCGTCCAACCCGGAGACGAGTGCGCACGCACGTAGCGCCACGACCACGCGGTTTCCGTCTCGCTCTTTGCCCGGCACGGTGGTCCCAACACCCGATGCGCGCAACATTGCCCCTGGCTACCTCGGGCGGAGGCTGCTCCCTCTCCCGCGCGCGCGATGTGACTTTAGTCACATGGCAGGTTGCGGCTCGTGAAGATTGTCGAAGCGGCGCCGCCCGTGGCGCGAATCGAGCGCCGGCGTATGGTTCTCGCCTTCGATGCAAGGAGTTTGCAAGGCGACACCTCAATCTGTTTAGCCGCGATTAGCGGTCTGCCGTGCAGACTGGACGGCATGCTCTACCTGGTAAGAAAAAATGTCGTTCTGGTTTCGTGTCTGGTTGGTTTGTGCGCAGCAGTGATGAGTGGTGTTGCATGTTCGGATTCCGACAAAGTACCCGCGGTTCGAGAGACACCCGTCGATATACCCGACACCTCCGCCGGAGACGACGCCCTTGCGGACAACCTTCCGGGCATTCTTCGCCGCCACCTGGAAGTGGAATTCGCTTCACGAGACTGGCTGAGCGATGTCGGGAGCATCGAATCTGACGGAAAGACGGTTCACGTCGCACTGAATCGAAACTTTGGGGAGCACCGCCAGGACTTCGACGAGCTTTGCACGGCCGTCTCCGGATTCGTCTTCGCTGCCGACCGCTACCCCGCGACAGAAGTGATCGTGACCAGCGGCGACGGGACACCCGTCGAGAAGTCGCAGCGAGACGTGCCCCAGTGCGGCCCCATCGCAAAGTAGCGGAACCCGACGAACATAATCACGGATTCCCGTAGGCAGTACGAGTGTGCCCTGGGCGTGGAGACCGTGGTAGCAGGGGGGAGACTTGAACTCCCGACCTCACGATTATGAGTCGTGCGCTCTGACCAGCTGAGCTACCCTGCCGCGAATCCCAACTTTAGCATGCCGATTCCTAGCGGAAACCGATTCATCGAGTGATGTCTTCGGGCGGGCGTGGGTCGACGCGGTGCATGCGCCACTGAACGCCGTCTTCGTCGAAATCGACGACGGCGGCGAGGCCGGCACGACGGTTCGCATCGCTGAGGGGCATGGGAGCGCCCGAGTAGATAGCCGTGACGCCACCGGTTGTCACATCCGCGTGGGGTTCCCAGTGACCGAAGGCGAAGTAATCCCAGTGGCCTGCGGCGGCGGCAATTTCGGATTCCTTCATGAGGAGAGAGCGGTGCGTTTCGCCGCCTTCGGGCACGAAGTGGCCGTGCGCCATCGCGATGTGCCAGCGGTTGTCGAGCCGCTCGGGAAGGCCCTCAAGCGGCTTGAAGTGCCAGTCCGTATCAAGGTAGGCGCGGCCCCAAAGAACCAGGTCCAGCCCCTCGGGTTCGACGAATTCACCGGCGTGTTCGCGAACGATCGTCAGGCGCTTGGCGGTGGATTCAAGGTCGTGGCGCCAGTAGATGCTGCCCGGGTCCATTGGGTCATGGTTGCCGGGGATGAGGAAGGTTTGGCCGCGAAACTGAGCGATGGTGCGCGCGGCGAAGGTCACTGTTTCTTCGGACACGCGGTCGTTGTCGAAGAAGTCGCCAGCGATGATGAGTGCGTCGGCGGCCTGGTCGTTCGCGAGGTCGATGACCCGGGTGAACGTGTGCTCCATGAGCTCACGGCGGGCGTGCCACTTCTCGTCGCCGCTGCCCGAGTAGGCGCCGAGGTGAACGTCTGAGGTGTGAACGATGCGAAGCGGCTTGCGGTCAGGCACTCAGCATCTCGCGCATCGCATTGATCTGTCGCGTGTGGTCGTAACAATGGACCCCGAGAAAGAAGTACCACTCGCGCCAGTTCAGGTCGCCGAAGAACGGGTGAGCCCATGTCAGATCGAGAAACGACTCCGGGTCGGCGGCGCTGACGTGTTCCCATACCGAATCGAGCGACTCGCGTTGGCGCGCGATGAGGGCTTCGCGGTCGCGTTCGAAAACGGGCGCGGGGTTCGCCGGGCGCGTTCCCATGAGCGAAACGTGGAGCACATCTTCGCCAGCCTGCCAGTTCCACTCGACGGCGTGTTTCATCGCATCGATCGGCGACCACTCGCCGTCACATGGCTCCGAAAGGTTCGGTTCGGGGATGGCGTTGATCGCCTCGAACAGTTCGTTGGCGCGGGCGAGAACGTAAGCCTGGGTTTCAGAGAGGTCCTTTCGCGCTTCGGACTGGATCCATGGCCGTGTCTTTGCGACCTGTTCGGGCGTTGGGTCGCTCATGAAGTCGCCCGGGCCGCTTCGTTGGTTCGTTCGAACACCGAAAGGGCGATGAATCCGAGGGTGAGCTTCGCGCGCTGGATGAGCTCAAGGGCGTCGGTCGCGGGCCAGGGGTGCCAGCGATGTTCGATGGTGAGGACGTGGCCGCCGGGGCGAACGATGCGGGCCAGTTCTGCGACGGCTTTGGCGCGAACCCGCTGCGGAAGGTGTCCGACGTAGTGTGATGCCAGCGCGAGATCGAACGATCCCGCGTCAGCCGGGATGGCCAGCCCGTTGCCGTGCACGAGGCGGACGGAACGACCTTGCAGGCGGCGTTTCGCGCGCGCAAGGAGGTAGGGCGACAGTTCGACGCCGACGAGCTCGCTGGTGTCTTCGCCGTCGGCGAGCGCATTGAGGAGATGGCCCGGGCCGGAGCCAGCCTCGAGCACGGAAGCAGGGGCGAACGATCGCACTTTTTCCACCACCGCCGCGATCACCCGCGATTCGAGCCCCTGGTTGTAGAGGTGGCGAATGACGTTGTCGTAGCCGGCCGCACTGCGCCGCGAGAGGTACCCCTCTGGGAGGAAGTGCCAGCGATGGAGATACCACGCGGGATAAGAGACGCCCGGGTCGCTCGTTGGGAAGCGAGACGCGGCCGCGATGAGTTCATCGGCCCGTTCCGGTGGCATGCGCTTGAGCATTGGGGTGATGGTATCTGGCGGCCGGGGGATGTTCCACCAGAAGTCCCGTAGGATTAGCCTCGCGACTTCAACCGAGGAGACTGAAAATGATCACGATCGTTGCGAAACTGCAAGCGCAACCGGGCAAAGAAGACGAGCTCCGGGCGACCCTCACCGAAATGGTGGCAAACGTGAAGAAGCACGAAGCGGGCGCGGTGCCTGCCTATTCGCTGCATGTGGCTGATTCCGACCCGACGATGTTCCTCTTCTACGAGAACTATCGCGATGCCGACGCGGCCACCGCACACAATGCGACCGATCACATGAAGGCGATGGGTGCGAAGTTGGGTGGCGTTCTTGCCGGGCGGCCGGTGATCGAACGGTACACGCGGATTGCATCAGTCGACTAAGCGCGACCGGTAATCAAGGTGTAGTTGCCCGTTACCCCGGGCAACTACACCTTGATGCGACATGGACCTCCTCCGCGCAGCCATCCTCGGGATCGTCCAGGGGCTGTCGGAATTCCTGCCGATCTCTTCGTCAGGTCACCTGATCCTCGTCCCCGCGCTGTTCAAATGGCCCGACCAGGGGCTGGCGTTCGATGTCGGCCTGCACCTGGGGACCTTGCTGGCGCTGCTGGTGTACTTCTGGCGCGAGTGGTGGCGGATGTTCCGGGCGGGTGTACCAGACTTTCTGCGGCACCAGTTCAAGTTCCGTGAACACTCCGAGGAGAGCCAACTCCTCTGGCTGATCGCGATGGCGTCGATACCGGCGGCCATCACCGGTTTGCTATTCGATTCATGGATTGAAGACCACCTGCGGCAGCCGTGGTTGATAGCAATCGCATTGGCCGCGTTCAGTGTTGTGATGTATGCGGCTGATCGGCGGACGAACGAGACACGAACCATCCGATCGATTGGAATCGTCGACGCGGCCCTGATTGGCGTTGCCCAGGCGATGGCACTCTTCCCCGGCGTTTCACGTTCTGGGGCCACGCTGTCGATGGGGCTTTTCCGCGATCTGACGAGGGATTCTGCGGCCCGTTTTGCGTTCTTGTTAGGTACTCCCGCCTTCGTTGGCGCGGCCATTCTGAAGTCTGGCGACCTTGCCAGCCTTTCCGGACGCGAGGGCCTCGAGCTCGCAATCGGGTTCGTGTGTTCGGCCGTCGTCGGGTTCGCGGTCATTCACTACCTGTTGCGATTCCTGCGGACCCACACCCTCATGCCCTTCATCTGGTACCGGCTCGCCGTTGCTGCGGTCACGCTCGTGATTGCGGGCCTTCGTGTGATGTGAGCGCGGCACTGCGGGCGACCGTATGATGCGGCCCATATCTTGAGCTGGAGGAGCATCCCATGGTCCTGGAAAAATTGCGGCTCGATGGCCCGCCCCGGCGGGTGATCATCGTGACCGGCGGGAGCCGGGGGCTCGGCAAGGCGATGTCGATTTCGCTCGCCGAGGCCGGCGCCGATATTTGCATCGCGAGCCGGACGGTAAGTCAACTCGAGTCGGCAGCCGCCGAAATCAAGGCAGCGGGTGGCCGCGAACCCCTGATTGTGCCAACCAATGTGCAGTCGCCGGCGGATTGCGATGCGCTCATCGAGAAGACCGTTGCACACTTCGGGCGGCTCGATGTGATGCTGAACAACGCTGGTATCGGCGACCGGCGGGGCGCCGGGAATCGGATCCAGGACCTCGACGACGCTGACTGGCACGACACGATCGAAGTCAACCTCCACAGCACGTTCTACTGCTCGCGGGCGGCCACCCGGCAGTTCCTGAAGCAGGGGCCGGGCGGCGTGATCTTGAACGTCGCCAGCGGCACCGCCCTCCGTTCGTCTCCCCAGTCGCTGGGTTACGCAGCTGCGAAGGCAGGCGTAATTTCCCTGACAAAGAGCCTTGCCGCTCAGCTTGTCGGCGAGGACATCCGGGTGAACTGCATCATCCCCGGGTTCGTTGCCCAGAGCCCCGCGCGTGACGATGAGGAAGCGGCAATGCGCAAGCAGCGTGGTCGTTTCATCACCGTGCGCCGCCTGGGTGAGGCGTGGGAGCTTGGCCCCCTGGCCGTGTTCCTTTGTTCCGATGCATCGAGCTACGTGACCGGCGAATCGTTCTCCATCGATGGCGGGGGGCTCGCCGGTGGCATCGCTCCAACAGGCTACGCGATGGCCGAAACGGCGGTGTCCCGTGGCTGATTGGAATCGAAAACCGGGATTCGATCTGAGCGGCAAGCGGGCTCTCGTTATCGGGTGTTCGAACCCTTCGGGACGCGCGATCGCGCTCGGGCTAGCCGAGGCCGGCGCCGACGTGGCCATTGTTTCGTCGTCGATGGACGGTGACGAGGTGATGGAGGCAAAGCGGATCGCCAAGGCAGTCGAGGCGATGGGGCGAAAGTCGATTTCGCAGGGCTGGGATGTGACGCTGCCGGCGAATATCCAGGTCGGTCTGAAGCAGATCGGCAAGGAATTCGGCAAGCCCAGCATCATGGTCTACAACGCTGATGCGCTACTGGCGAAGCCTATCGAAAAGGTCACGGATACCGAATTCGGACGTATCCAGGCGGTGAACCAGAGTGGCGCCTACTACGCCTCGCGCTCGTTTCTGAAGGAGTTTCCTGAGGGCGAAACTGGCCGGATCCTTTTCATTACCTCGATCTTCGCCGAGCGTGGAGTGGAGAACCTGACTGCGTACACGACGGCGAAGGCCGGGGTCATCGGGCTAAACGTGGCACTCAGCCAGGAACTCGGCGCGCGCGACATAACATCCAACTGCATTTCGACAGGATGGATGGATTGGACGCCCGGACGGGGACCGGATGAACTCGGGGCGAACCTGCTCATGAGGTTCATACCGATGCGGCGGTTCGGCAAGGCCGAAGAACTCGCTGCGCTTTCGGTTCTGCTCTCGTCCGATGCGGCGGGATACTTCAGCGGCCAGGTGTTTCACGTCGACGGCGGCGTGAGCGAGCACCTGTAGTTCAGTCGTGGCCGGATCGAAGCCGCTGGCGGTGAGGATGCTCGAACAGAAGCGCATTCCGCACGAGGTATTCGAGTTCGACGACTCGATCCGTTCTGCGCAGGAGGTGGCCCGGGTGACCGGGATGCCTCCCGA
>JBATAT010000134.1:0-7218 GCA_049662005.1 Tepidiformaceae bacterium | reverse complement strand
GGTTCGAGCCGGGTGGATGCTTCAGGTACCTGGACTGGAAGCGGCTTCGCCGCCGGTACCCGCTCGGCGAGGCCGATGAGTAACGTCGCGAGGCCGGCGATCACGAGGCCCGACTGGTAGGTGCTGTGGAGACCGATGCCGCCAATTACCAGCAGGAGAAGGCCGGTGGCTTCGAGCGCGCGGTCACTCCGGTAGAGCGCAACGATCGTCCAGGCGAGGGCACCGGCCGCGACCGCGTAGAAGAGCCCGGGAAGCGTGCCCGAGAGGCCGACGTTCCAAAGGAGCAAGAACCTGGAGGTTGAGCCGTTGCCGAGGAAGAAGAGGAGCGCTATCCCTCCGATGATGAAGGCCGCGATCTTCGCCGATCGACCTTCGTTCCTTCCGACGAGCAACGGTGAGCTGATTGCAAAGAGGAGGCCGAAGAGTTCGGCGCCATCGAGAAGATGAGCGGACTGGTTGAGTGAGACGCCGACCCGGGTCAGGTCGGGGGTGGCCGTATAGACGCCACTGAACAGGAAGGCCGTGCCAAACCCGAGCAGCGGGATGGTGCGCTTTGAAATGCCCGCGCGCATGACGAGCGTGGCGGCGAGGATGCCGACGGCAAGGACTGAGGTCGAGTCGAGGATCACGCGATCCACATCGCTGGCGAGGGCAGCCGCGCTGACTGCAAGAAAGAGGAAGATGGCGAAGATCGCCGCCGAACCGCGGTTTCGCACCTGGAAGGCGAGAAGGGCAAGGGCCGGAATGAGCAGGGTGACGGCGACGTAGTAGGCATAGTGGCCAAAGTTGGTCAGCAGTTCGTAGGGGCCCTGGAGGTTTTGGAGGGCCGGGATGTGGATCGCGGTGCGTGTCAGGGTGCGGAGGATGAGGAGCTCGACGCCGGAAGCAATGGCCAGTCCGGCGACGGCGATTCGCACATCGAAGGTCCGGCCCGCGACTAGCGCACGACCAAACAGACGTGCCATGTCAATTTCTCCCTTCGCGAGCCCCATAGGTCACCAGTGCGACTCCGATGCCGGCGATGGCGACAAAGAGCCCGATAGCGGCGAAGATGGCGACTTTGTGGCTTCCTTCATCGGCGAACGCAGGAGCGCCCGCGATATTGAGGGTGACGAACTGGGAGACGGCCTTGCGACCATTTCGCTCGTCCTGGGCGCCGTCCCAGGCCGCGAATGCCATATCGGTCCGGGTTCCGGGTGCGAAAGCGGCGTGGCCGGGGTTGAGGGTATCGAAGGCGCGGCTGAAGACAACGGCCCAGCCCGCGGCCGAGTGAGTTCCAGCACCTTCGACATCCTGGATCGACAGCGCAGTCAACTCGCCGAAGGCTCGGGAGTTGAGGGTTTGCACTGGCCCACGATCGGGATTGGCGAACGGGTTGCCGGCTGCGCGGGCGGTATAGAAGATCGCTTCGGTGGAGGGATACCCATCGACGGACGAGTTGGCATAGACGAGGTTCGGGTCGCGGAGCCCGGCATTGGAGTCGGCACGCCACTGCCAGATGTTCACGGCTGCATCGGCCTGGCCCATGCAGATGGAGGGGACAGTGGAGACGCCGCTCGCGGGAAACTCGAGGGCGACGGCATCGGAGAAGTCTTCCACCCGAGTGGTGGCATCATCCATGGTTGCATCGGGCCAGGCGACGCGAACATAGAGGCGGCCGTTGAAATGGATGGCTTTTGCCTGGATTGTTTGGACTGTCCCGCCAGCCACGTAGGCGCCAGCCTGGGCCGTGAGGGGGACATTGACGCCGGTGATCTTGCCCCAGACCGCGGCGCCCGGATCGGTGCCCGGATCATCGGGGACCTCATAGGCGGTGATGTACTGGGTCTGAGAAACGGCCGGGTTCGTATTCGTGAACTGGAGCAGTGCGGCGACGGCCAATACCGCCACGACCCCAATGAGTGTTCTTCGCCGGTTCGAAACCTTCTGCAGCATCGCGATCACCTCTCTGCGAGTTCTTCCAGGGGGACAAAGCTGGCATCGCCAGCGAATTCCGGGCCGTGGCTTGCGGGGAGCGGCCAGGTGTGGGCGGCATCGGCAGAGACCTGCTGGGGTTGGATCCCGGCTTCCTCGCATTCACCTTCGACCCAATCCGCCAGCGCGGTGCCAGCGAGGGCGTAAAAGTGGCCCGCGGGCGCTTGCGAGGCGAACTTGCGCCCGAAGACGATGGCCCACGTGCCCAGGTGGTTTTCCAGGAACGTTCGTTGGGCCTTGTGGGCCTGGCGGGCGCGGGGCGGGCCGAGGTGTTCGAGTGCGTAGGCTTCTTTGCGGCAGAGGAAGCCCATGAATCCGAGTTCCACCGAGAGATCATCCGGGCGATATGCGCCTTCCGCGGTATCGACGCCAAAGGCATGGTAGAAGCCTGCGATATCAGCCATCCGCTGCGTCTGCCGCTGGGCGTCGCCACCGAGGTAGGCTGATTCGAAGGCAGGGCAATCGGGCGATGAGCTGAAGGTGATGAGCGAGACGTGGACGGGTTCGAGGGCTTCGCTGCCTATTTCGCGAGCAATGGCAGCCAACCGCATGAACGGGATGCTCGCTTCTGACTTCAGCACCTCTTCGGCAGCATCGCGAAGGTCGGCGAGGCGCTCCTCGTCCGGGTAGGCGAACGAATGCGCGAGCAGTTCATAGCACGAAGCGCGCAGGATGGGATCGGCGACGGAGACGGGTGGGGCCATGGTCGAGGGCATGGTGACCTCCTAAATCGTGTTCATGGCGAATCGTTCGGGGCGCTCGATGAATGGCTCATCGATGCTCACGCGGACGATTTCTTTGCCTTCGCTGCTGTAGCCGACGACGGTGTCGTTGAAGATTTCACGCTTCTTGCCGGCAACGGTGAGTTCGGCAGTCTTGGGGCCTTGCTCGATCTTGTAAGAGAAGACGATCTCCTGGGTGGCGCGGAAGAGCTGGAGCACCGCGAGTGTTTCGCGGCTGGGGTTGGTGTAGGCGTCGATCGCGTCCTGTACGCCCGGGCCAAACATCTGTTCGAGGTAGGCCCGCGGCACCCAGCGCGGGGGGATGTAGTACACGTTCGGCTGGGTGCCGAACTGGGGGTACAGGGGAAGGGCAATCTTGGCGACATGAACGAGGTAGTAGAGCGGATTCTGGCGGTCTTCCAGCCATTGCCCGTCCGGGCCAACGTTGACCAGGCCCTGGAGCCGGATCTTGCCGATGCAGGCTGTCATGCAGCGAGTTTCCATCGGAAGGCCTTCGGTGAGGGGATCGCTGCCTTCGACGCGAGGGTAGCAACCGATGCACTTCTCGGAAGTGCGCGTACTCGGGCGGTACATCGCCTTCTTATATGGACACGCTTCGACGCACTTGCGGTAGCCGCGACAGCGCTCCTGGTCGATGAGGACGATGCCGTCTTCTTCGCGCTTGTAGGCTGCGTTCCTGGGGCAAGCGGCGACGCAGGCCGGATAGGTGCAGTGGTTGCAGATACGCTGAAGGTAGAAGAACCAGCCGTCGTGCTCCGGGAGGGTGACGCCCTCTTTGGGGTACTTGGTGGCAGTGTCCTCGCCCATGTTCGGCGTCTTCCACTCTTCCTCGGTGGGGATGTAGCCGGTAGCCATCTGGTTCACGCCGTCGGCGGTTTCGAAGATGGTCTTCCCTTCGAAGGTGCCATAGGGGGTGGCCTTCGGATCGGTGATCGCAGGATTCCAGACCTGGTTACCCGGGTTGGCCTTCTCCTGGAGGTCGAGAATCTTCGTATCCCAGTGCTGCGGATATCCGCCGAAGGGCTTCGTTTCGACGTTGTTCCACCACATGAGTTCCTGGCCCGGGGAGAAGGTCCAGGTCGACTTACATGCCATCGTGCACGTCTGGCAGGCGATGCAGCGATTGATGTTGAAGACGGCAGCGAACTGCTTCTTCTGGATGCCAGGTTCGAAGCGATAGCTCATATCGCGACCGATTTGCCAGTTATAGACGTCAGGCATGGCTCTCCTCCGCGGCCGGGTGGCCATAAACATCGTCGGAGATGGCCCGGATGAATTCCGCGCCTCTCCGTTCGAGGATCGAGTGGGTGCCCTTGAAGGCGGGCGAATGGAACATGCGCATGATCCGGTCTCGAGGCATGCCCATGAGGGCGTATTCCTCGATGAAACAGCGGGCCATCAGTTCGTCCGGATCGGTGCCCGGCTCGGCCTGGTAGCGCATGCCCACAAATTCGTAGGGGTCGTCGGCTTCGAAGTCTTTTTCAGCCATCTCAAGCCTTCTTCACGGTGGTGAGGCCGCCGCTGAGATAGCGCTTCATCATGTCGCTCTCGGTGCCCGGGGTCATGCCGGTGGTACCCGGGAGCCAGGGACCGACACCATTCAGGCCGCCATCTTCTGCCTTCGTAATCTTCACCAGCGTCTCCTTGGGCACGGTGTTGATGCCGTGGTTATCTGCTTCGCCGCCAAACAGGAAGGACTGAGAGATTTTCGCCTTGTGGAAGAGGGTGTCGGTCTGATGCATGGGCATCGCCCAGTCCTTGGTCACGCTCTGTTGCGAGCCGCGGCGGAAGTTCGACTGGTAGCCGGTGTCTGCCGAGACAGCGCGGCCATCGGCACGGGTCTCCTGCGCGAGGACCGTCTTTTCAGAGCTGCCGTAGCCGCCGTGCTTCGTCATGACGACGCCTCGTGGGTAGGCGGGATTGAACTTCACGCGGAGCATGAGGCGGGCGACCTTGTAGTGGGGGTCATCCGGCTTCCAACCGATGTAGGGGCGGTCGGCCGGGTTGGCATCGACCCAGACATAGTCGCCATCGGCGAGGCTGAGGGCAGCCGCGTCTTCCGGGTTCATGTGGAGCTGCTGGTCGCCGACGCTCGCGAGCCGCTTATCGGCCCGGTAGGGGTCGGTGAAGTTGCTTCCCCAGAGGTTCATCCAGTCGGTAACGGCCCAGGACGAGTGCACCGAGTGGCGCGACTTCGGGGTGAGGAAGTAGAAATTGTAGCCCTGTTCCCAGAGCGGGTTCTTGGTGGTCTTCACCTTGGACCAGGGGTACTTGATGTTGCGAACGGTCCGCATTTCCGGGTCCATCTCGTCCTCGCGAATGCCGTAGCTGTTTGGCCGGATGAGCGGATTCGAGCTGATGATGACGTTCGGGAGATACGGTGTCGCTTCCGGGCCTTCGCGGTGCACGATGAAGTTTTCGCCGTATTCGATAGCCTCGGGGATGTCGCAGTACGAGTTCATGCGACCGGTATCGGTGTGGAAGGGGATGTCGTCGTGCACCTGTTCCCAGTAGGGGATGCGGGGATAGGTGCGGAACATCATCAGGGCCGAGCCGGGCTCGCCGTATTTCCCGTCCATCACGTCTTTGACGTTGTAGCCGGAGGTTGTGCCGGAACTTTCGAGCAGCCGCTGCATGTAGACTTCGGTGCGGCCTTCGAGGGCAAACTTCCAGTAATCGGCGAATCGCTTATCGCCAGTGACGTCGGAGAGTGCTTTCGCGACCCCCGCCATGATCATGATGTCGTCTTTGGTATCGAAGATCGGCTTAACGCCGCCCTTCCAGATCTGAAGGAAGGGGTTCTGGCAGGAGGCTGTGACTTCGACCTGCTCCATCTCCATCCAGGAGTTGGCGGGAAGAACGAAGTCCGAGTATTCGCAGGTGAGCGTCATCTCGATGTCCTGCGTGAGAACCATGTCCATCTTCGGAAGGACGTTGAAGAGCACGCCGTACATCCATTTGGCGTTGTTGATGATGTTGACGTTGGTAGTCCAGAGGACCTTGGTGGGCGAGGGCATATGCGTCTGGCCGGTGAAGACCTTGTGGCCTTCGCTCGGGGTATCGACGATGAGAGCACGGTCGCCGTGATCCCAGTAGGCGGGCTCTTCGTCGCGGGTGTAGGCGTGGGCGTGGATGTCCTTGCCCTTCGCCGTGTCGTCGAGGTTCATTTCGAAGGGGTCTTCGGCGACCCAGCCTTTGAAGCCGGGGCCGGTTTCAGGCGTGCCCTGGAAGAGGGCTGCTTTGTAGTTCCCGGCCCAGGAATAGACGCCGGCGCCGGGCTTGCCGATGTTCCCGGTGAGCATCATCGGAAGGTGGACAGCGCGGTTGTGCATGGTCCCGTGGAACCAGTGGTTAATGCCTTCACCCACGTGGATGGCAGCGGGCTTGATGGTCGCCAGGTCGGTGGCGAGTTGCTCGATCAGGTTCGCTGGTGCACCGCTGATTTCGGAGGCGGTGGCCACGTCGTAGTCCTGAAGGTTGAGCCGGTAGGCCTGCCAGAGCGTGATGACCTCGACGGCCTGCCCGTTCGGCAACGCGATCGTCGCCGCGTATTCAAGGTCTGGATCGATGCCCTTTTCAGCGAGGTGCTTGCCGACGTCATCGCGGGTGATCGCCTTCATTGATTTGGACTTAGCGTCGTAGACGACGTAGTCCTGGAGCTTGGCATACTGCTCCTTCGTGATGCCCTGAATTTTGTAGCTTGGGCCTGCCGGATCGAGGGCTGGGACGTAGCCGGGGAAGACGTCCTTCGGGTCGAGCCGCTTGAGCGTGTCCTTGCGCAGGAGCAGTGGGAAGTCTGTGTGATTCTTGACGAAATCCACGTCGTAGAGGTTGCGGTCCATGATGATCTTGGCCACGGCCAGGAAGATCGCGGTGTCGCCGAGGCCGGGGCGGCAAGGAATCCAGTAGTCGGCCTTGGTGGCCGGCGGGCTGTATTCCGGGGTGATGGTCACGATCTTGCCGCCGCGCTCCATGATTTCGATGAAGAAGTGCGCGTCGGCCATCTTGTTTTCGACGAGGTTCTTGCCGACGCCGACATGGAGCTTGGCGTTGCGCATGTCGTTGAAGTCGCAGTCCGGGTTCTGGAGGCCGGTAACGAACGGCACGCCGGGGGCCTGGTCACCGTGCCAGGTGTAGTTGGTGAAGTTCCGGCCGCCCTTTGCTTCTTCCTGCTTCACGCCGCGAACGTTGACATCGAGCAGCGCCATCATGTTGGAGTTGCGGTACATGCCGTACTTGCCCATGACGCCGAGGAGGCCCATGCCGCCGCGCATTTTGAACGTGCGGGTGCCCGCACCTTCAACCGCATCGACCATTTCCGGCTGGTAGCCTTCGGAAAGCAGGATTTGCTTCCCTTCTTCGCCGGAATAGCGCTTTGCGACAGCCTGGAGGCCACGAGCGGCGTAGTTAAAGGTGTCGTCCCAGTTCATTTTCACGAAGGTGTCGGTGCCACGGGAATCGAACTTGTACTTCGTGCGCATCTCTGCCGTGAGGCCGGGGA
>JBATAT010000133.1:0-1681 GCA_049662005.1 Tepidiformaceae bacterium | reverse complement strand
CGTCGTCCCGAGGTCCACGGTGAAGCTCCGCAGGTCCCGATTGTTGATACCAATGACGCTCGCGCCCGATTTCAGGGCGCGCTCCATCTCGTCCGCGTTGTTCCCCTCGACCAGCGGCTCCATTCTGAGTTCCCGCGAAAACGCGATCAAATGGACCAACTCTGAATCCGTCAGCGAAGCCACGATTAGCAGTACCGAATCCGCCCCCGCAACCCGCGCTTCCAGCACCTGATATTCGTCGACGATGAAGTCTTTCCGCAGCACACCCGGACGATTCGAACCCAGCGAGCCGACCGCCTGCCTCACCCCGGCCATATCTTCGAGTGTGCCCTTGAACCAGGCCGGTTCCGTCAGCACCGAAATCCCGGCCGCACCACCGCTCGCGTACTTCATCGCCTGCGCAACGGCGTCCATCCCCGGTGCGATGTCTCCCTTGCTCGGCGAAGCCCGTTTCACTTCCGCGATGACCGCCATAGGCGAGTCTGTCCGCAGCCGTGCCGCGAAATCGAGGGGTTGGGGTGCTTCGGCAAGCGCCGCCTGCAGCAGACTCGCCGGCCAGAGCAGCTTCGCATCAGCGATGTCTTTACGCCGCTGCGCGACGATCGTGTCCAGGATGGTTGCATCACTCATCCGCAACATCCTGCGTGAGCGCGACATAATGATCGAGCACTTCCCGCGCGCGACCCGAGGCGATGGCCTCGCGCGCAACGTCCATGCCGCCCGCGAAGTCATCGCATCTTCCCGCTACGTAGAGGGAGGCTGCCGCGTTCATCAGGACGAAGTCGGTCTTTGGGCCGTCGGCGCCGTCGAGGATCGCGAGGATGTCCCCTGCGTTCGTCTCTGCTTCGCCACCGGCCACCGAAGCCAGCGAATTTTCGGCCAGGCCGAAGTCCGCCGGGCTGATTTCTCGCTCCTGCACGGCGCCTTCGCCCACGATCCATGCATGAGTGGTGGCGGCCGGGCTGATTTCATCGAGGCCGTCGCTTGAGTGCACGACCATCGCACGGCCCATGCCCCGCAGTGCCAGCGCGTCCGCCACGACCGGGCCGATCTCCCTGGCGCCGACCCCGACCAGTTGTGCGCGTGGGTTCGCCGGGTTCGAAAGCGGCCCGAGGATATTGAACATCGTCCGCACAGACATCTCCCGGCGTGGCCCGCCCACGTGGCGCATCGCCGGGTGGAACCGCTGCGCGAACAGGAAGCCGAACCCGCAGCCTTCGATGACACGTGCGACCTGTTCGCCGCCGAGGTCGATCCGTGCCCCGAGCGCCTCGAGGACATCGGCGCTGCCGCACCTGGATGAGGCCGCCCGGTTGCCATGCTTGGCCACACGCACCCCGGTCGCCGCCACAACGAACCCCGCCGCTGTCGAAACGTTGATCGTGTCGATGCCGTCGCCACCGGTGCCGCAGATATCGATGACGTTTGCTACGCGGCACGGTTCCGCGTGGGTCTGCATCACGGTCAGGCCGGCAGCGATCGCTTCCGCGTTCTCCCCACGGATCCGCATGGCAGCGAGAAACGCGCCGATCTGCGCCGGCGTCGCATTGCCAGTCATGATCTCTTCGAGCGCCGCCGCGGTCTCCGAACCAGTAAGCGCCCCCCGCTCGATCAACGCGCGAATTGCATCCTGAATCACCAAAACACAACCTCGCCCTCGCGTAGGAGTCGAGAATCCAAC
>JBATAT010000132.1:0-2619 GCA_049662005.1 Tepidiformaceae bacterium | reverse complement strand
TGGAGTATAGCAAAGGTGTTCAGCGCGGCTCGAACCTTGTTCGTCTGAAGGTGCCCGACCAGGTGCCACGTGGGCTGGATGCCGGAAGCGAGCGATGCAACGTCGGCGGCCTTGGCGACCGCCTCCTGGACCCGGT
Organism: Tepidiformaceae bacterium; assembly: GCA_049662005.1. Lineage (GTDB taxonomy): Bacteria > Chloroflexota > Dehalococcoidia > Tepidiformales > Tepidiformaceae > Amarobacter. Next base: position 2,483 of record JBATAT010000132.1, on the reverse strand, counting down.
TCTCACCGAAATCCGTCAGGCCCGCCCGGGCAGCCTCGACGACGACTTCCGCCGGGTGCGTTTTCGAAACCGCTACCAGGGTGATATCGCTGGCGCTTCGGCCGGAGCGTTCGGCAGCGGCGGCGATTCGCTCGCGAACGTCCGCGAGGCGCGCTTGGAACGTCGTCGCGGGGGCAATCAAAGGATCTCCGGCGGGTGTTTCGATTCCCAGAACCCGTAGCCCACGAGTGCACCAATGATGATGGCGAGAATGGCCAGCCCCAGCCAGCCACTGATGGTGAACGCCCAGATGAGGCCGAGGAGGCCGAAAATCGTGCCGAAGAGCAACGCGAGCGGAATTGCGAGCGTTCGAAAGACGGCGATGATGATGGCGAACGTTTCACCCCACGACCCTGGTTTCGGATCGTCGTCGGGCGGCTGCGAAGAGCCGTAGTAGAAACCCATGTAGCCAGTGTACGGGAGGATTGCATTCGGTCGCCCAAGGGGGACGGCCGCCAATCGAAATCCTTACGGAGCCTCACCTGCGTCCATGAAGGACCACAGGTCGAGCCCCGGCGTGGGGAGGTCGTAGGTCGCGAGGACGCTCGTGATGTTGGTCCGGTGTTCAACGCCGTGGTTGTACGCCTGAAAAAGTGGGACATAGAGCGGCATGCTGAACGGCTCACCGTTGAACGAACCCGAAATGCGAGAGGCTTCAGTGAGGTTGCGGGCGTATTCGAGCAGCTGGTCGCCCTGGGTTTCGGCCAACCGTTTAAGTGAGGCGCAGTCCGGCAATTCCGCGGGCAAAGGATTGAAGATGAGCTCATTCCCGGCGAGCGTGTCGATGAATCGGCCTTCGTTGGCGATCATGTGGAAGAGCGTTTCGTGGATGGTTCCGAATCCACCGGGTGCCCTGCGGTCCAGGTCCTCGGCGGGTAGCGCCGCAAGGTGATCGAGGAGGGTGAGATTCGCCCATTTGTGGTGGCGGTAGAGGTGGGGAAGAAGGTCCATGGATCGAGTGTAGCGGCGCGGGGCGGCGACTTCACACGTCGAGAGAAATCCGGCCACTTAGGACGGCAAGTACTACAACTCTGTCGGCAAATCGTTCGTAGATGATTCGAAACTCCCCCTCGATGAGTTCACGAATTTGATTCTCGAATTCAGGAACCGTCCTTCCGGAATCTGGAAACTCTTCGAGCTGCCGCCCTCGCGCCCGAATGTCTTTCACGACCTTCCTGGCGCTTGCGGTGGAGAACCGACTGCGCGTTGCGTAGATCGCACGGATGTCAGCGCGAGCCTTGGAAGACCACCTGAGCCTCAATCCGAGTCGTCGAGATCGTACTCGGCAAACACTTCTTCGGTTGTGAGTAGAGGTTCTTCGCGGGCAGATTGGCGACCTGCCTCGACTTGCTCTCGAACATACAGCACATGTCGAAGGTCACCGAGGGTCGCCTCTTCCGGGAGACTGTCGATGAGCCTGTGCATTTCTTCTTTCACGAGGGGCTGCGTCATGGGCATGATTATACCAGTCCGGCGCCGGCATCGAAATGAAGGTTCCAGCTGCGATTGAACAGGGAAACGGCAAGCTGCCGATGGATTGCGGAGCTGACTTCGTCAGGTTCCTGCGTCGCCATCGGCGGCCTCCCGCTTGATATTCCGAGTTCTCCCTACCTCAGCCGCACTTGTTGTAGAAACAGTTGTGGCAGATGAGGCAGCCTTCGGCGTAGTAAAGGACCGCGCCACATTCCGGGCAGCCGACACCGCTGGCGACGGCGTCCGAGTGCTTGCTGGCGGTCACGCTGGCGGTGGTGCTCTCTACCACTTCTTCCGCCGGAATGAGGGTTGGCTGGATGGAGGCGTTGGCGCCGTCGAACTTCAGTTCGAGCCAGCGGAAGACGTAGTCCACGATGCTGGTCGCGATCGGGATCTGCCGGTTGCTGGTTGGGCCGCTCGGTTCGAAGCGAGTGTTCTTCAGCTTCGCCGAGAGTTCGGTCAGCGGCACGCCGTACTGGAGTGAGTAGCTCGTGAGCATCGCCACCGTGTCCATCAGGCCCGAGACCGTCGATCCCTGCTTATTCACGTTGATGAAGACCTCGCCCGGCGTCCCATCGTCGAAGAGGCCGACAGTCATGTAGCCTTCCTGTTCGCCGACGCGGAACTTGTGGGTGATGGCCTGGCGCTCATCCGGGAGCTTCCGCCGCACCGGACCATGCCCCGCAGTGAGGATCGCCTGGGCCGCCTCGATCGCCTTTTCGCCATCGGACTTGCTAGCGTGCTTCAGCACCTGGAGTTCGCGCGAACCGTCGCGGTAGATGGTGATGCCGTTGCACCCGGTGCGGTAGGCCAGTTCGTAGGCGGTTCGCACATCATCGACGGTGGCTTCGTTGGGGAAGTTAATCGTCTTCGAAACCGCGTTGTCGGTGAACTCCTGGAATGCCGCCTGCATGCGCACATGCCATTCGGGGGCGATATCGTGCGCGGTCACGAAGGTGTCTTTCACCCAC